>CBDTXL010000018.1:0-32014 GCA_965364435.1 uncultured bacterium | reverse complement strand
TACTTGCCTTAATTCAATCTTTCATAATACCCCATTTAAATGCTGAACAGCTTAGTGCGGAAATCCTTCATTTTTGGGAGGATTTATCAAAAATCCCCTATAAATTAGCCGCAAAATTTCGCAATTTATTCCGTCCGATGGAAGAAAACAACCCACAAGCACAAAAGCCTGTGGGTTATCTTCTATCTTTGGGTAAGTTTCTAGTAAAGCAAGAAAAGCTGCATTCCAAGCTTTCGTTTTGTGTTGAGGTGTTGTATGTACTTTTAGAGATATAAACCTCTTGTTCCATACAGCCAAATACCAGGTTGATTTGTCTCCATTTCCCAAGGGTCTTGGAGATTATTCTCACGGGTTCTCAGGCTAACGGATTGTACAAAGGGTATATCGTCTAATTCAGAGCCAGTAAAAGTCTCAGCTTTTGAAGATACAACAGTTAGTAGGGTTCTTTCCTGTGCAATCGTCGGCTCGGAACTCACTTTTGATGCTGTCACTTCAATAGTTTTGCCTTCTCCTTGTTTAATCTTGTGTCCATTGGTCTGAAGGGGAGCAGCAGTCGGCAGGATTGGCAAGCGTTCCCGCAGCGCACAATCTACACTGAACCTGTCCTCCCCCAGTTCTTCAATGCGAGTGACGACCAGGGTAAGAGGCTTATCCGGTTGGGGTTGCCAACCCGATTCCAGGAGGGTCGTTACATTTCCGCGTGTCCAGACAACTCTGCCATCTACTAATTGCAGCTTATATGAAGTGCCGTGGTCACCTCCTTCGGACTTGGTAATGCCCTTTACGGCAAATTCCCCAAGACCGAGTTCCTGCATCTTGAGCGCATTTGTGCCTGGGACTTGCCGCAGGAAGGGAAGAAGAGATTCTTCGTTAATCAGCGCAGCTTCAACTTCGGCAGCACTGAAGTTCAGTTCCTTGCTGGCGAGTTGGACACTCAACTTGAAGATATCGCGGCTCTTGGCAACTAGGGAAATTGTCGCTTTCGGATAGGGGTTTCCTGCCAGGTCTTTCTCCTCCGTAATCGATACTTTTCCCCGGAGCAATCCAATAGAAAAGATGTCTCCAGATTGGTTAACAGGGAGCAGGTTTACCCCCAGTTTTAAAACGATTTGGTCGCCGTCACGGAAAATCGCAGGTCCATAGACAGCTTGCAGGACTCCCCCGGCTGCCTTGACCAGAATCAGCCGCTGGGCATCGAATTCGGGTTGATTGAAGGCTTCAATCTGTTCAAGGAATAATAGCAGAGGTTCTGATTCCTGTGGAGGCAGCTCAGAAAGCCCGATATCGTTCCAAGTCTCACTTAGTTCGAGCAGCACCAGTGAAGCGAAGGAACTAGCATTGAACTCAATGATTTGAGGCATATTTATTTACGTGTAAAGGTATGTAACACAGAAGTGAGAGGTCAGAACTCGCTGGCGTAAGTTGGCATTAAGTTGTTGTTGCTCTGTGAGCTGGGAGCATCAAGTTCACTGGGAATTTCCAGTTGACTGTGGTGTGCATCCAACTGTTCGCGCAACTGGATGACCTCCTGCTGTCTCACTTGTCTGAGCTGTTTTACCAACTCTTCGAGGACAGGTAAGTGCCGGGTTTGGAAATCGAGGCTGAAGCTCTGGGACCCTTGCGAGATGTAGAGGCAGACACGGCTATTGCGTTGCTGGGTCGTCATCCAGGTTTGGGAGTCGGGCGTGATAGTTGTGTGGTAAGCGATTTGCATACTTTTTGAATGAATGTGCAAGTAAACACTGGGCGCTAGCCCCAACGCACATTCATCTCCCGCCCTGATTGATTCTAGGCGGGAGTGGTAAGATAGCGCCAGACGAGTCTTATTTCGCCCGAAGTGGTTTGTTCTTGAACCGGACATGTTTGCCCTGAGTGACACAAGCAAAGGCGCTCACATCCGTTCCGGCTTTATGGGCAGCAAGAATTTCGTCTGCCTTAGCTTTCGTCACAACAGTTTGTTCCCGGAACTGTTCGGGAAATTCTGACTCTGCCGGGTCTAATAGCAATTGCAGCTTGGGTGGATTGTCTCGGATTTCAATCGCCCGGTCATGTCCAAACATCTTGTCTGGGATGAGTCCTTGTGTGTGCAGTCGGAGTAATCCAGCTTTGAGATAGTCGAGCCGCTTCTTTTTCTGTTCGACAATGCCGGAATACAGTGCTTGTATTTCCTTGAGCCGAAAAGCCCAAGCATCAATGTCAGTCTGCATCATATGAGCGACATAGTTGAGGGCATCTACCTTCTCCTCTGTGGCATCCTGAATCTGCATGACCGATTGCACCAGTGCGGCAACCTGTTCTTCATCCTCGGTAGCCTCCAATTCATGCCAGATTTGGGCGGCAATGACGGAAAGCTGGCGTAAGGTTAGGTCAGTAATTTGGGTTTCTTTTGGGAGCATGGATTAGTGGTAAAGCATGACTGTTACGGTTAGAAAAAGCGTTCAATCTCGTAGTGCTGGTGGTGGTAGTAATCCCGCTCAGCTTCCCAACGCTCTTCGGCTTCGAGCAGTGCTGCGACTTCTTGTGAGTTATCGTCAGGGTTTTCACAGATTGTTTCAAGCACCTCAATCCCTTCCTGGTTTTGGATGTCATACCAGGAATTGAGGTTTTGTTCTTGTCCAGGCGAAAGCTGTTCAAGTTGACTCATAGCTAAAATTATCTAAAATCTCAGCAAAATATGCGCTAGCGCGGGTGCATAATTCTTGGAGGTTTCTGGCAGACAGGAGAAAGAGAAATGTAAAAAACAACCCCTTGAAATATTCCAAGGGGTTGCCTTAAAATCAATTAATACCTTCACCAAAGATTAGCTAAATCCCGTGCCGTTGAGTTTTTTAAATCTTCGTCGCTGACCAAGCCTTCTTCAACCAGCCACAAACAAGCAGCATACAAAAATTGAGCATGGCAGTGCTTCTTTTCGGTTTTAAGCGGTACGTAATTCTTAACATTAATACACCAACAGACCAAACCATAAACTTCGCCTCTCTTGATTGCCCGTGCCAGTTCTAGCATTTTTTCTAGATAGTCACACTCCCAAGGAGCCAATCTATCTAAACATTGTTCTTTGTAAGCAGATAGCAGTTTGAATAACCAATGTCGGTAGCCTGAGAGGGACTCTTCCAGGTTTCGTACTTTGAATTTCGCTAGCTTGGTCTGCTTCCAGCTGAACGGGTTTCCTAGACCAATCAAGAGTTGACCACAAGACCAGGTTTTTCTTTTGGGTCTCCCGCAGTAAACGAGACCGGGTTGACCGACTAAGCCATCTCTATACTTTAGAATATCCATGTTATTTGTCTTTAACTCAAAAAAACTCTATTTTGTGTAAGCGCTAGCTAAATTTAGGAAAGAAAAAAAATAACTTAAGCCTTGGCTTAAGTCGCTAGACAGAGTTAATCAATCTGATACTGAGTTGCTGCTCTTAGTAGAATTTAACGAACCACAGAGTCACAGAGGACGCAGAGGTAAGAGAAAGAGAGAGTTATACGGAAAGAATGCAACTTGGTATGAGTACATCAGACTACAGTGCTAGCTCAAGCACTTGCTTTCCTTTAAGCACCTGTTTGAGCTGTTGCATGAGTACTGTTTTTTCCATAAGGGCTGGGCGGCTACTGGGAATGCTGACTAGGAATACAGCTGTATGGTCAATACCAATTCTCGACCACATTTCTTTTAAACCCGCAAGCTTGCCCTGTTTGTCGTAAGTAACATCAGGGTTTGCCGTTACATCAATGCCCAAGCACCATCCCCTGAAATTGATTACGAAATCAATTCCATAGATGTAATCTAAAACAACACTTGCAGGAACATCTTCCCAATGGAGTAAGGTTTGGTACTGACCGTTGGGCTGTCTCACGCTATGCCCATATTCAGCTGTCAGGTAAGGACGAGCCAGCTCAATTCGTTTTCGACCTAACCTCGATTGCTGAGCAATCTTGATAAGGGCGATTGAGTCGAATTGCACAGTGTTAATTTTGGCATGACGCAGTAGACGATTGAACGCAAATTCGCTACTATTACACATGAAGATATTTACTACTAAGTGATGGAAAAGCCCCCCAAAGACAGCTATTCTTTGAGGGGCTATTTTGTTCACTACTCGTGAAAGCGCTAGCGAATTTGAAGTGAGCGGGAACGTCTTACTGCTATTTCCGACTGTTCGGCTTCTTGGTCTTTAGAGAAAAAAAAGACCCCCTTACTGGTGAAGTAAGGAGGGATGCCTAGTTTCAAGCAGCACCAAAGTGTTAGAACTCAGGCAAATCCGCTATGTCGTTCATACTCTGATGAGCGGCTTTCGCTTTCCATTCGCGGCGGCGCTCCCAGGATTTATCGTTAATCTCAAGCAACTGCTCTAAAGACTTGCCGAACTTGCGATTAGCGTATTCTAAGAGTTGCTCAAGGGAGTAGCGGCGCTCCTCGACTTTGCCGAAGACTGTTTCAAAGCGCACTTTAAGTTCATCCCAGGAGAAGGAGTCACCAAGAGAACGCTTTGCCGACAAGCCTTGCAGTTCGCGGATGGTGTAGTACACAGTTCCATAGAGCTTCTCATGGTAATTGTCTGTGCTGTACTCGGCTAGGGCTTCAGTGTCGATAGCTTCGATAGTTTTGGTAGATTTGCGCTCGCGTGTTGTAGTAGCCATATTTTTGTATCCGATTAAGTTCAAATGTTTTGGTGCGTTAGCACTGTCAATACTCTCGAACTCACTGAAATTATGACTTGAAGGGAGAAATTTATTGTCCCGTTGTCCTGTAGCTCTAGCCAGATCGAGGCGGGCAAAATAATAGAGAGTGCCAAGCGTGACGCCTTTTTCTCGGAACGATCGCCACTTATAGTCGCACTCCCCTGGTTTGTATTTGGCTGATTGCTGACTCCACTTGTCCCAGGCAGGTAGCAGCTCCTCGCTCACTGATTTGAGCGCCATGCCGACTAATATCCAATCAGTGTAGTCGTCAGCTCGTTCCGGCGAGATGAGTTTGAGAACTTCTAGTGCCTTTTTGAATTGGTTTTTTTGACTGGGTATTTTCGTAGTTGTCGCTTTTGCTGAATCCGCTTTCCCAAATTTGGCTTAGTTTTTGTAGGTTTGTGTTTTGGCTTGAAAGTCGCCTTGGTTTCGTCTTGTATTCGCATCAGAGCAAGCAACCAGTATGGAGCAATCGCCACTGGAGTCGTGGTAATTGAACATCCATCGCACCAGTGGTATTGCCCCGTCGTGGGATGTAAACTCGGAGGTAGGATTGATTGACAACCGAGCCACCTCAGTTCCAAGGCTTCGTCCTTGCCTGTGCTGATTTTCCGAGTCCTCAGTAGTGAACTGTCTTCAGCTGGAACGACAAAAAGATACTGGCATCGTCCAGGTCGCCCGGAAGTAAAAGCGATCGTGTGAGGAAGTCCAGTACCTTCTGATAGTTCAAGTATTTTTAATGAAGCACTGATTCCGTCTTGGTCAAGTGCCATCAAATAGTAGGTTTGGCTGCCGCCTTGGATCGGGTGTCCAGTCAGGAGTCCAATCCCGGTCGGCATGACTAAGTAAGGTTGCCGATTTTTGTCTAGGACTGTTACACCACCTGCGATTAGCCCGATTATTAGCTGACCAGGCACAAAGGGTCTGGTCTGCCAAAAGTAGCCGAGTGGCTTTTTATAGTTGGTCGGCACCAGGGGCCAGTCAGGCGGCAAATGTTTGAGGGTGGCTATTAAGTTTTGGGTATGGTGGTTCATGAAGAGCCAGCTGTGGTTGAAGCCACAACTAGGCTGGGCGCTAGCCCTTTGCTCCGCTATCGTTACCCTGCTTCTGGAATCAAAACTAGCAGCTTGCGAGCGGTTAGACTGAGGCGAAGCGCCCACATTCGAGCAGTGGAAGAGCGATTTGATGAGTACGTTAGATAGGATGAGCAAAGATGGAGGGTTAACAACAGGCTGATAAATTATGGTTCAAACAGTTGGGATTACCAAAGCGATTACTAACCTGAATGAGGCGCACGACAAGTTCAATCTAAGCCAGACGGCTGATAGTTCCTAATTTCACGGAAAAATACGGAAATCAGTTTGCAAGAGTAATCTTAACTGGGTGAACTACTACACCCTCTATCCCATTGCAAAAAGCATCTGGGACTACTTTGCGGATAATGTTGTAACTTCCGTTCACGTCGGCGTTAAATTTAATGCCGTTTTTTGATTTGTACAACCCGCGCTTAAGACGACGACCGCTAAACTTTACAGTTTTAGCTTCCATTGTTCCGTAAACAGGAAGAGGATCTCCATCCAAGAAGCTAGAAACAGAAGTGTAGGATTCTTCGGTAATGACGACCTTAATGCCAACCAATTGAGCTTTGTAAGTCAGCATCTCAATGAATCTAGAATGAGGAACACTGGTAAAATTTTGATTATTGACCTTACCAATATTGAGTTCCTGTTTCCAGTTATCGTTTTTTCCGATTACAAGAGTTGAGATATTGCTCTCAACTAGGCGGTTGATAATGAAACGACTGGACTTATGGAGATAGTCATCTATCTTGAATCCTCGCTTAGTTGATAAGCGTTGAATCCTGTTGGAGGTTTTTCGGTTTCCCTTGAGATGAGACTGAAGATCAGCTTTCTTTTTGTTGTAGAAGTTGTTAACCGCTTTAACGGGTCTGCCATTAATCAGGAAAGGTTTGAAACCTTTTTGATTTGAAGTTACAGCCGCCAAGTTATTAAGACCAATATCTACGCCTGCTACATCTTCACCGTCCACTAATTGTTGAACGGGTTGCTCGTAAATTATCTCAACCACGTAGTAGTTGAGACGAGGGATAATCCTTACTTCGTTGATATTCTGCTTATTGCAAAGAATCATCAAGTTCGTCCCCGATGGTTTTACCCATCCCCTCTTCAGCTCTTTAGAGCTAATAGCCTGGATGGTGTAAATCAAGAGATTGCGCCCTTTCTCCTTATCTTTGTATTTAGGGAGTCTAGGCTTTCCCAAGAACTTAGAGGGGGTTTTCTTGTAAGCTTTATCTGCTTCTTTCCACGCCTTCCAGTTTCTGTCTAAACAACGAAGAACTTGCTGAGAGACTTTGCGGGGTAATTCGCAATACGATTCCTCTGCTTGCATCCGAGATGCCATCTCATTGTAAGAGAGAACCTGACTGGTTTCAAAGAAATGCTGACGAATTTCGTAGTTAGCTCGGTTATAGAGATTTTTGGACTTAAACGCTAAGCCGTCAATCTCTTTCCCTTCCTGGCTCCCTTTCCGAATTACGTGCTTTTCAACAAGTCTCATTGTCTCCATTTGACTGAAGTTCACTAATGAGTTTTTCTGTCTTACGCTTTGCTCTTCTCATCCCATACAGCCTTGCACAAAATGATGTAATGACACTCGCAAAATCTGTCATCAAGTCTTCTTTATCGTCAGGAACACCGTTAACTACTTCTAGTCTTCTGTCTGTTTCTGACAGAAAAATTTCGATGTATTTAGCACCAAATCTGGTTAAACGATCTTTGTGTTCTACTACTAAGACATTGAAACTTCTATCTAGCAAAAGTTGATTTAATTTTTTGCGATTGTCATTTAGCCCGCTTCCTACCTCTTTCACAACTTTGTTGATGGTATAACCTTTGGCTGTTGCATATAAAGACAGTCTTTCGGCCTGCCGATCTAAGTTGCTTTTATTTTCTGAGCTGGAGACTCTGGCATAAATACAGGCAACAACGGATGATGTAGAAACTGCGTCAATTTCGACTAGTATGGTTCCTGTTGGAAGTTGACGACCCTTAATAATGCCTTTCTTCCACCAGCTCCACGCTGTTCTGTAACTGACGCCTTGAGCTTTTGCGTAATCTGATAATTTCATTCGGCATTTTTATCGACCTCTGTATAGACTACCGTATATTGCCGCAATTTTCCGTATTCTTAATGAATGGAAACAATACCCAATTTTTCACAGAATGGTTTGAGGACTTACCAGAAATTACTGATAGCGAAAAAGAATTCCTAAATCGACTGAAGAATCGATACCTCTATTATGCAGCAGATGGTGAAATAACAGAAGGTACAATTGACAGGATTATGGTTTCTCCACTGCTGGATTTAATAGGGCTATTTGACCTCCCTTTTAAAATTCGAGGTGAGAAATTTGTGAAAGTGGAGATTGACAATGGAGACACATTATTAGAAGGATTCATTGACGCTGTGGTGGTGCAAAGTCAATTCTGGGTGATAGTTATTGAGGAGAAGCGTTTCAACGTTAATGTTTTGCAGGCTCTTCCGCAGACTTTAGCCTATATGATGGCAAACCCTAACTCAGAAATGCCACTTTTTGGGATGATAACGACTGGCGATGACTATATTTTTATCAAGCTGAATCAGCAGGTGCGCCAGTACGCCTTATCCGACAAGTTCACAGCAATATCTCGTGATGAAAACAACAATTTGTTTAGGGTTTTACGAGTGATAAAGCGAATTACTGGCTTGCTTGTACAGCCATAAGTGGCTAGTATTAGCGATCAGCTTTTGCAAGAGGTCTAATTTTTACAGTTTTCTGAATTTGCAGCAACCATACTAATAATTTTAATGTAATTAGCTGTGTTTCACTCAAATATTTATGTAATTGGTTTTGATAAAATTTAGGCAGCATTTTACTCGCGGTCTTGTTGAAATAATAAGACCGTTATTTTGTGTAGAGGTTCAACATTTCTGGGTAAATTGTTAATAGCATAAAGCACCCAACAACGCCTGCTTGAACTCCGTCGCACTCTTAAAGTAAATTTCTGGCTTCTCCACCAAGGCCCAATCAATTACCTCCGCCAGTGGTTTCGGAATAGCTGAATCTCGCTGACGAATTGGCACGGCGTCAGTTTGCAATACTGCCAAAAATGGATCGTCGCCTGTGAAGTTGCGGGGGAAAGTTCCCGTGAGCATATAGTAGAGACAAGCAGCAGTAGCCCAAATATCTACGTCTGGCTGGGCATATTTGAAGTTAAGCACCTGCTGTCGGGATATAAAAACGGGAGTACCTGCTTTAGTACCAGAGAGAGTTTGACCGCTTAAACCAGCTATGTCAAATGCCTTAGATAAGCCATAATCGCCGATTTTAGCAACAACTTTTTCATCAACCCAGGCAAGGAAGATATTATTAGGTTTGAGGTCGCGGTGAACTAAACCCCTGCCTTTGCCGAAGGTGCCATTACCCAGTTTGACATAGGGAATTTTGGCATTGTGCGTGTATTCCAAACCATCGAGAACTTGTAGAACAATCGGCACTGCTATATCAATAGATAGCCGTCCCCCCTGCTGGCGCATTAAATCAGATACACTACCCCCTTCGCAATACTCCATTGTAAAGAAGAAAATGTTTTCGGAGTATCCATTATCTATTAGCTGCACTACATGGGGATGTCGTAAAGCTTTGGTGTTTTCCATTTCTCTAAGAAACATCTGCACGGCGTACTCACTAGCCGCTACTGTTGGTAACATCACCTTTAGTGCTACCAATTTCTCAGAGTAATTGTCCTGTGCTAAATAAACTTCCCCGCATCCACCTTTTCCTAGTCTTTTTACAATTTGATAACCGCGAATTGCAATTAGATTATTGTCACCTCCTTCAGCTAAACCTAACAAGTGTTTAATCATTTCCCAAAAATTTGGCGGTTGTGTTGGGTCGTTGTTCACATTAATAGTGCCAGGAAAGAAGTTGGGGATATTTATCTCCTGTGGAGCAACTTCGATATCGATGGTAAAAACAGTATTACCCAGTTCTAGTTTGTCCCCATCCTGCAAGTCATGCTCTGGAAATTGCAGTTTTGCGCCTTCTTCTGGGGTTTGGTCGGCTTGGCGCTGTCCAATTTTTTTGCCATTGACGTAAGTACCATTTTTACTGCCAAAGTCTCGCACCCGGATGGCAGGGGGGTTGATATCTAGCAAACAATGATAGCGGGAGATGGTGCGATGGTCTTCATCATTAGGCAGTTGAGGATTGCAATCTGCACTTCTGCCGATAATACAGGTAGTGCGGGAGTTAAAGATAAATTGTTGTCCTGGGAGTTTGCCTTGGGTGACAGTGAGGATGATTTTAGCTGGCATGGGAAAAAATAAGCTTTGATATTGTTCGTTATTGCGACTGAAGTTTGACTTAGTTACACTCGCAATAACGCCATACTTCCCGTTTCGCACGGCAAGGCTAAATTCAATCAACTAATTAGTTGATTACCGCACCTTAAGCAGAAACTGTTGTCCAATGGATTCCTAGTCTCACAACGAGTACAGACAATATAACTTTGAGGAAGTGCCGTCGATGGAGATGAAGTTTCTAAGGTTTTTTGAACCTGGTGCGCTGCTGATAAATCACTACTTGAAGTAATGGTACTAGTTATCAGAGTCCTTAACAACGGAGCCGTAAAGATATCCGCTAATCCAGAACCGCCCTCATGAGAATTACTAACCAAAATTTCTGGAAGTTTAATTTTAACTAGCTCCTTCAGTTTCTCAATATCCACATAGTTTTCATGACCAAGGATATCAACAACTGCTCGTAGAACTTCGGCTTGCACTTTACCTTCTTCTCGAGCTAGTTCTGTTTTCGCCTTCGTTTCATAGCTCTCTGCTAGAGCTTTGAGTTCAGCAATCTTCACACCCTGTTCAAACTTAGCCAAATCTGCTTGAATATTCACTAGCGCTTCTGCGTGGGCAAGTTTTTGGCGTTCTTGTTCTGTCTTTTGTTTAGCCTCTAAGGTTTTGCGCTGTTCCTCAGCGATTTTGCGATCGGTTAAAATCTTTTCCAACCTATCAGGTAGGTCAATCTCACCAATCAACGTATCAACGGCTTCAACACCAAAATCACTAAGCGCTGATTTAATATAATCTTTTGCTTGTCTTTGTTGATCGCTACGTTTGTCGAGAAAGTCTAGCGCTTCAGAATTTTGGGCAGAATTACAAAAGTAATTGCTAACTGCTGGCTGTAGTACCTTTACGATCAGAGCTTTTATGGAGTTACTAGCAGAACCCCCAACCGTGTTACCAACACGATAGATCATAGTGGGAGCGTTTTCTTCCGCTACGCGAATAACTTGCGTTACTTCTATATCAAAACAAAATCCATCCTTAGAGCGCAGCTGTATCGCATGAAGGTTGGCATCGTAGTTTGTAGGCGGCTTTTTTTTGTTTGACCAGTCCAGTGCAATGGGAAGAGTTGGAACTATCTCCACATTCATCACTCTTGTGTTGATTACGTGCTTACCAGGATAGAGGGGGATATTCCAAACTCCCTTGCATCCCGGCTTAACTACACCAGCCTTATTCTCAGAAGGTTTGCCAACGTGGGAGATGATAACTCCAACTGTCCCAACAGGAACCTCACTCAGTTCTACTTGCTCAACCTTGACAAACCAGGGATTGAGGTTCCAAGAACCAGGTGGTAGAACCTCTTCTTGCAAACCTTTACGTCCGCCTCCATCAATAAATTTTTGCCCATTTTGGAAGTTGCCATGATCTGGAACAGGCGAACCAGCAATCTCACCGGGTTTAATTGAGACACCATCGTAAGTGGTGACAATGCCAACCTTACCAGCCTCCACCGTATACACCTGTAAATCCTTGGGATTCATGCCATATTGAGTGGCATTAACAGCAGTAATTACGGTGAACAGATCAGTATTAATCTGGTAGGTACCAGCCGTTAGAATTGCTAGCTGTCTACCCTTCTGACCTCCATTTTCGATAAACGCACGCGCATCTTGAAAGGTATTGCAATCGACAACTTTGCCCAATAGTTGTTCGGGTGGCATGGGGGCACCATCTTCGGCAACGACTAGCCCAATTTCTCCTGGGGGAATATTGATGACTGGCTTCTTGTGAATGGTAAATAGTTCAGTGTTAATCCGGTACGTGCCATCAGTTAGAATTGCTACCTGTTTACCCCTCTGACCTCCATTTTCGATAAACGTACACGCATCCTGAAAGCTATTACATTCAATAACCTTACCGAAAAGTTGTCCCGGTAAGATGGGCGCACCATCTTTGGCAACGACTAGTCCAATTTCTTCCGGGGAAATATTAATCACCGACTCCTTACGGATGATATACATCCTAGGAAAATAGCCCCAATGCAAACCAGGGGTAAGGATTTTCGCTTGGGGGCCAGCTTCTCCTTTCAAGGCTATGAGTTGACCAGCAGGGAGTTTAGGGACAAAGGGATTAAGGTTAAATCTTTTAATCACAATCCCAACTTCATTGTTACCAATTACCACGACTCCTCTTGGCGTGATAACTGCAAACGCAAGAACTCCAAATACAAAAAAAATAGCAAAAGGCCAAACCAGTGATATTTGTGCAGTTCTGACGGGCTGATGGATTGGGTTTCCGGGGCTAGTTTGTACTGATACAACCGTAATTGGAGTTTGACTAGACAGCAGATTTGGGGGGTGTTCTACTGAAGCTGTTGTTAATAGAGGATTTACTGAATCAATAGACTGACTCTTGCTATCAATGCTGCCTAGAGCCATTGCACTAGCAGCTAGAATACTGACAAATAGCTTGGCTTTCATAGTAATGCTATCCTTTTTGACAACAAAGAAGTGGTGTTAACTAAATCTCGTCAATCGACAATTTTTGACTCTTAAAAATTCCCAAATATTAAAGTAAGATTAAAAAGATATTGCTATAGACAATGAAGAACGCGAGGGAATAAATCCCAACAACTAGATTGCCATTCGTCCCAACGCTGAACCCCATATCCCAATGCCGGAAGATGCCCTTTTCGAGCCTCTAAGCTAAAGGTAAAACGCTCGTAGCTTAACCATTCGCTATTCCTTCGCCAGCCCACGTAATCACCAAACTTACAAAAGGTTGCAATATCGAACTTGTCAGGTTGACCGCCAATGCTACGCCAGGTTTTCTGCTGAACACTTAAGCCAAATTTATCATCGCTGTACGCTACCCAGAGTTGGTCAATCTGGCAAAGAACAGTACAGGGAAAGTTTGATAATTCCTGTGTTCTCATCCAACCCTCCTTCTGACGCCCAACAGCTTGAAGCATCACTAGATAAGTTTCACGATCAGCTTCTTTCCACTGATGGGCTTTCAAGAAATCCTCTAGTTTAGAGTAATCAACCTCTGAATAGGGTGGGGAAGGTGTATATACAGGGGCTTGTGGAATAGAGTCTGATGATTCAATCGTTGCAATGCCAAGCAATTGTCTAAACTCGCGCACTGTTTGCGATCGCTCTTGCGGTGACAACGCCATTCCCTTGACAATAGCATCATTCACCCTGTCGCTAATTTTGGAATTATGCTGCTTTGGTGGCGGTAATTGTGCATACTTTCTGAAACGAGCAGGAACAGGCACTTGAGTAGTGAGTAAAGTATACAGTGTCGCGGCTAAGGCATAAACATCAGTATAGAAACCAAAATTCCCCCGTCTTTCATACTGTTCAATGGGTGCATAACCTTCCGTCCTGGCATTCGTTATGCTTCCTGTTTTACCAATGGTAAATTCGCGTGCTAAACCGAAATCAATCAGTACAGCTTCTTGGGTACTACGGCGCAGCAGAATATTATTCGGCTTGATATCCCGATGTAAAAATCCTTGTTGGTGGACATATTCTAGGGCTTTCCCCACTTGGTCAATGTAGCGTAGTGCCTCATCCTCTGGTAGCTGCCCACGCTCATGAATATAAACCTCTAAATTTCGCCCATCAATATATTCCATTACCATCCCCCAGAGTCCATCTTCTTCGATAACTTCATAGACTTGAACAATATGGGGATGACTACATCTAGCTAACCGTAGCGCCTCATTGACAAACTTTACTTGTCGCTGCTGGAAATCTGCTTGACTTTGTTGCTGTTGGTTTAGGGTTTTGATAACAAATAATTTACCTGTACGGTATTCAATGATGCTATAAGTGACACCAAAACCTCCACCTCCAAGGAGTTTTTGAATAATAAATCTTCCGTTTTGCAGGGGTTGATTTGGTGTCCAAAGTTGCATTGGAGTAGCCTACTCTCTAGTTTCAGACAAATAGGGGCTTTTACTTGTTTAGCTGTACCTGCAAAAGTAGCGAACGCCTGGGAATCAACGTCGTTTCAAGACGTTGAAAGAATTAATTGATAAATCTTGCGGGTTAAGCGTCAGTAACCTAACAGGACTAGTGAGATAAGGGACTGTAGATAGGGACTCTGATACGTGCTGCCGACGTTTTGAGCACGACTGTTTCCGGCATCCTCATAAATATAGGCTATCTCACAAAGTGAGATAGCCTATATTTCACCACAGGCAGTTCAGGATGTCAAGCTTTTATAGAGAAAATAGCTTGCAGAACGGCGACCTATAATTAGGAATATATTTTGTGAGGTCAACAAGTCGTATCAATGCCTTCTATCCCTGAGCGGTTTCTGGCAGAGTTGTTACCCAAGTACGGTGTATCAGAGGCAGAGTTACGGGCGATCGCACTTGCTATAGAGGGTCAGTCTGCAACGGCGATCGCAAAAACCTTGGGTATTAGTGAGGTTGCTGTTCGCAAGCGACTCGGCGAAGTCTACAGAAAATTCTCAATTGCAGGCAGTGGTCCCGGAAAGTTGGCAGAGTTCAAGCGCATCCTGGAGCTACAGTATCAAGCCAGTCAGGAAAATATTTCTCAACGGTTTCAAGACTTAGGCGACGCACCGGATGTTTCGATGTTCTACGGTCGCACGGCAGAACTGGCGTTGTTACAGGATTGGATTGTGGGGGATAAGTGCCGATTGATTACAGTATTCGGTGTCGGTGGCATTGGCAAAACCTCCTTGGCAGTTAAATTAACAACCCAAGCGGCAATTGAGCGGGAATTTAAGTTTATCGTGTGGCGATCGCTCAAGGACGCACCCTCCCTTCAGGAACTACTGTCGAGTTTCCTCTCCAGCTTCCCAAAATCATTGAAAACGGATGCAGTACTGGGTGAGAGCGCTTCTCGCATCACGAAGTTACTAGAACAACTTCGCAAGCATCGGTGTTTGCTGATTCTAGACAATGTGGAATCACTGTTCCAGGAAGGGCGATCAGGAGTCTATCGAACAGGTTATGAAACCTACGGCGAGCTTTTCCGGCGAATCGGAGAAGGTTCCCATCAGAGTTGTTTGATTCTCACCAGCCGAGAAAAACCGAAAGAGATCGCAGCACTGGAAGGGGAAACACTACCCGTTCGCTCCTATCAATTGCTTGGACTTGAACAAGTGGATGCAGAGGAAATTATTCGAGCAAAAGGAGTGTCTAGTTCCCAAGTTGAACGGCAAGCGCTGATGGAGCGGTACGAACGCAATCCACTGGCGCTGAAGATTGTGACAACGACAATTAAAGAGTTATTTCGCGGCAGTATAGCGGCATTTCTCAAGCAAAACATTCCCGTCTTTGTTGGCGATATTCGTGACTTGCTATTGCAACAGTTTGAGCGTCTGTCGCAACCCGAGATAGACATCCTCTATTGGCTGGCGATCGAGCGGCAGCCCGTCTCACTCCAGGATTTGCAAATGGATATCGTCTCGCCTGATTTAAAACTCCAGTTAATGGAAGATTTGGAATCTTTGAATCGGCGCTCCCTCATTGCGATCGATGAACGCTCCGAAGTGACAAAATTCACACTGCATCCAGTCATTATGGAATATGTCACCTATCGATTCATCGAGCAAATTCATCAAGAAATTCTGTCGAAAGAAATCGATGTTTTTGAGAGTCACGTTTTGGTGAAAGCCCAATCCGACGTCGAGATGACTGTCAAAGATGCTCAAATCTCTCGAATTCTGGAACCGCTCGGCGATCGTCTCATGGCAACGCTGGGCAGCAAGGAACAAGTCAAGAACGTTTTGCTCGGCATTGTTTCAATTGAGCTAAAAAAATCATCCTTAGCAACCGGGTATGCCGCTGCAAATATTCTGCGTTTACTGCATCATTTACAAATTAGTTTAGAGGGATGTAATTTCTCTAATCTGAACATTTGCCAAGCCGACCTCGAACGAGTTGCTTTGCACAACGTTGATTTTTCTCACTCCACGTTCACGCGCTGTAGTTTTACCGACATCTTAGACAGCATCTTGTGTGTTACCTGTAGTCCCGATGGCAGTTGGTTAGCGGCGGGTGATTGTGATGGCACGATCCACCTATGGCAGGCAACCAACGGGAAAAAGCTGCTCACTTGGCGGGCACACGGAAACTGGGTTCGATGTCTTGCCTTCAGCCTTGAGCGTCAAATTCTGGCAAGTTGCAGCGATGACCACACCATTCGACTCTGGAATGTCCATACAGGTGAACCTCTTGACGCTGCCCCGTTAGAAGGACACACAAATTGGGTCTGGTCGATCGCGTTTAGCCCAGATGGAAACTATTTAGCAAGTGCGAGTAGCGATTGTACCGTCCGACTCTGGCGTGTGAAAGATGGCAAGAGTTTGCATGTATTCAAGGGTCATCAAGATTTTGTGCGTACCGTTGCCTTCAACCCTGATGGACGCACCCTTGCTAGTGGAAGCGCAGACGGTAGCATCAGATTGTGGGATATTCAAAAGCGGGAATGCAGACAAGTTCTCGAAGGGCATCACGGTCGCATTTGGACGGTTGCATTTAGCCCTGATGGACAAATCCTCGGCAGTGGAGGGGATGATAGCACTATCCAGCTTTGGGATATTCACAAGGGAATGTGTTTTGCCGTTTGGCAGGGGCATACGGATGTGATTCGAGCGATCGCGTTTAGTTCAACAGGAAGTTACCTTGCCAGTTGCAGCGACGATACAACCGTGAGGTTATGGGATTTGTGTACACAGCAATGCATTCAAATCCTGGAAGGACATGATAGCCGAGTCTGGTCTGTTGGCTTTAAGGCAGATGGACAAATCCTAGCCAGTGGCAGTGATGATAAAACAGTGCGGCTTTGGAGTATCTCAACCTTTCGCTGTATTCGAGTGCTGCAAGGCTACACCAATACTATTTGGTCGCTTGCCTATAGTCCAGACGGGAAGACTTTAGCCAGTGGCAGCGATGACAAAGTTATTCGTCTATGGGATGCTCAAACTGGCGATTGTCAAGTACTTGGCGAACATGAAGGACGGATATGGTCGGTTGCCTTTAGTCCCGATGGCAAGCTGTTAGCGACGGGTGGAGACGATCGCATGGTGCGACTGTGGAATCTTCAAACAGGCAAATTCCAGACCTTAAAACGCTGGGATGCTTGGGTTCGTGCGGTTGCGTTTAGTCCTGACGGCAGCCAGCTAGCGATTGGTAGCGACGATAGGCAGGTGCAGCGCTGGGACATTCAGCAGGAAAAATGGCTTCCCCTCCTAAAGGGACACGACAATACGGTACGCTCGGTGGTCTATAGCCGAGATGGACAAATTCTCATTAGTGGCAGTGATGATGAAACAATTCGGATTTGGCATCTTCCCGGTGGAGAGGCTTCCGTAATCAAACAGCCGCAGAGTTTGGGAAAAAATCGGGTCTGGGCGATCGCACTCCACCCCAACTCTCAACTGGTTGCGGTTGGTGGAGATGACTCAGTACTCAGACTTTGGCACGTTCACACGCAGCAAATGGAACGCGAATTTGACGAGGGCGACGGATATATTCGTGCGATCGCATTTAGCCCCGATGGTCGCCTCCTCGCTAGCGGTGGGACAAACAACACCATCAGTCTTTGGGAAATTGCTACAGGTCGATGCTCTCAAAAACTGCACGGGCATACAAATTGGGTTCGGTCTATTGTGTTTAGTCCAGATGGGCAAACCCTCGCCAGTGCCAGTCAAGATTGGACGATTTGTCTGTGGGATGTGGAGGCGGGCAAATGTCGGCAAGTGTTGCGTACTCCCAGAATTTATGAGGGCATGGTTATTATGGGTACCACAGGTCTTAGCCCCGCACAGCAGCAAATGCTCAAACGCCTAGGGGCGATCGCATAAACAATGTCCTCAATCCAACCGAAAATCAAGCGCTTTTACGGTATCCAAGATATTGAACATTTGCCTCAACTCCAACAGCTTTCACCGCGCGATCGCTTTGTGATGCAAGCGGTTGCCCATGTCCTGCCCTTCCGTAGCAATAACTACGTAGTTGAAGAATTGATCGATTGGAATAATATTCCCAAAGATCCCATCTTTCGCCTGACCTTTCCTCAGGAGGAAATGCTATCTCCTGAAGCCTTGGATAAGGTCATGTGGCATCTCGAAAACCAGTCTTCACCAGAACTCCTGCACGAGGTAATCACTAGGATTCGTACTCAACTCAATCCCAATCCGGCAGGTCAAATGGAGCACAACGTCCCTGTGCTAGATGGTGAGCCAGTGCTGGGAATTCAACACAAATATCCTGAAACAGTTTTGGTGTTCCCAACAGCGGGTCAAACCTGCCATGCCTATTGCACGTTCTGTTTTCGTTGGACTCAGTTTGTCGGCACAGAAAGCCAAAAGTTTGCTACGCGGGAATCTGGAAGATTTTTAGAGTATCTCCGTCAGCATCAAGAAGTAACGGATGTTTTAATCACAGGTGGCGATTCAATGACGATGGCGGCTTCAGCCTTAGCGCGATACATTGAACCATTACTAGAGCCAGCTAATGAGCATATCCAAACCATTCGCATTGGGACTAAATCAATGGCTTACTGGCCCTACCGATATGTGAGCGATCACGATGCCGACGATCTATTACGTCTGTTTGAGAAAGTATCCCTTGCCGGGAAGCATTTAGCCATTATAGGACACTACGACCACTGGAAAGAACTTGAACCTGAAGTGGCTCAAGTCGCAATTCAACGTATCCGTTCAACCGGAGCACAAATCCGGACACAGGGGCCACTCATGCGAGGCATCAATGACAACCCAGATGTATGGATTCGTCTATGGCAAGAACAAGTTCATTTGGGATGCATTCCTTACTACCTGTTCGTAGAACGAGACACTGGAGCAAAGCACTGCTTTGAAGTTCCACTGGTGCGGGTTTGGGAAATTTTTCAGGCCGCCTTGCAAAAAGTCTCTGGTTTAGCTCGAACGGTACGGGGTCCCGTAATGTCTGCGTTGCCCGGAAAGGTGCTCATCGATGGCGTGACAGAAATTAACGGCGAAAAGGTCTTTGTATTGTCCTTCATTCAAGGACGAGACCCCAACTGGTGTAAGCGTCCGTTTTTTGCTCGGTACGATCCAGCAGCGACTTGGTTAACAGACCTGACTCCAGCGTTTGGAGAAAGCCAGTTTTTCTATGAAAAAAGTTTCTGCTAGCTCAAACTCACGCCGTCTAGGTTACAGACGTTTCATCGCGTTTAAACCAATGCGGATACCAGGTGGAAAACTCCCTATTACTGATATCCCTCTTCTGTCACTCTCCGAAAACTTTTGCCATTTCTGAATTCTAGAGTAGAAATACACCGGCTTGCTCCTCACCCCTGCAATGCCAGCATCTACGGTGAGGATGTTGAAAAGTTTCTACTTTGACACCCCACAAGCGTTTGAATTCTCCTGGCTTGAGATGTTGAGCTTGTTCGTACTTCATCAGCTTTTCTTATGAATCAGACCGAGCGCTCGCAAAAAACGGGTAAGCGACCGCCAATGTTTCAGACCTCATAGTACCCCAGCGATGACTTTTGCAAGAGGTCTACTTTTGTCTTAGGCAATTCGAGTAGAGCGATAGCTACGCTTCACGCAGACATTCAAGCGCTCTTGCAAAAGCGATTCGATGTGTGCAGCTATAAGTACTAGAAGGTTCAAGGATTCAGAATGGGGGTCAGATCGAGGACAAACCCAGGCAGCACGTCTTCGCCAGAAAGTGTGGGCGGGTCGTCAAAGGAGAAGTTGATAGTTTCTACATCCCTTGAAGGTCGATAGATTTCAACTAAGGGCGTTTGGGGGTCAATCAGCCAGCCGAGGCGGATGCCGTTGGCGAGGTATTCCCGCATTTTTGACCGCAATTGTTCCAGGGAATCCGTCTCAGAGCGGAGTTCGACTACAAAATCTGGGCAGAGGGGAGGGAAGCGCTTCCTGTCGGAGCGCGGTAAGGCTTCCCATCGTTGGAGTATCACCCAGGAGACATCGGGGGAACGCTTGGCACCACTAGGTAAACGAAACTCTGTGGAGGAGTCAAAGACTTTTCCCAGTTGAGTTTGGTCGTTCCAATTGTAAAGTTTAGCTGTCAGACCAGCATTGCTGATGCCGCTTTCGCCACCAGTGGGGGGCATGATAATCAATTCTCCATCAGCAGTGAGTTCCAACCGCCATTCTTTGTTGGCTATACACAGCTGATAAAACTGCTCGTCTGTTAGACCTACAGTGGGGGGTACATTCAGCGTTAGAGTTTCCATCGGTAATGCGATAGCGCAAGCGCTGCTCCTGTTGAGATCGCCAATAGGGTTAATTTAATTATGAGCGATCGCGGATGCTAGGGCGTGCTGACGGGGTGACAAGCTACTTGAACATTCGGCTGGGTGTAGGGTGTAGGGTGTAGGGTGTAGGAAAAAATTTCCCCAATACAAGCGCTTGATGACACGCCCTAAAAACCAGCTTCTTAATCAAGCCAATACACCTGAAGTGGGACAAGTAACAGGAGTGCAACAGAAGGTGAAAATTCCGACCCAACCACCAAGAAAATAGAATTTCTGAAAAATCTTCCCCCTTGAAAACAAATTCGTTTCCAAGAGGGCGAAAGGATACAGCCGTTTTGCTACAGAGGAATAATTGTCTCGGCAACCAGTTCGACCCGCTTTTCTTTAAACCCTTCTGGACGGTCGATAGTTCTGATACCAAGTCGTCCTGTGATGAGAACTTGAGCGCCATTTTTGAGAGTTGGAGCCTGCTCAATACAAGTTTGATTCCAACTGCTTACTTTTAACAAAGAAGGTTCTTCATCCTCTTTTCTTGCCGGAATGGCAATATACATCTGAAGCAGAGTTTTCTGGTCAATTGTGTGCCGAATTTCCGGTTCTTGAAGAATTTTACCGGAGAGTGTTGCGCTATTCATTTGAGCTTAGAGTAGGTAAAGGTTAGATACGATAATTACGGGTTTGGAGCGAATAACATCTAGAGCTGGGTCCCGCCAGGTTTCAATCTTCAAAGAGCCAGTGACACCAATTTGCTTGCCTTTGCGAACATAATTCGCCGCGACTTCTGCGGTCTTACCCCACAACTCTAAATTGAACCAGACCGGCTGGTCTTTTTTCAAACTGCGAACAGCTAGAGTAAGAGTGCATTTGACACGGCCCGATTCAAAGTACTTTACGGTTGGGTCAGCACCAGCATTGCCGACTAAGTTGACCAGGTTGATACTGAGAGTTTGCTCTGAATTTTGTGCAGAATCAAGAGGCTCAAAAGTTATGGTTTGCATCTTTTATTGGTTGTTAGTAAGGAGTTTTCTGGTCGCAAAAGTGTCCGCAGCGCTATCACTGACGCTACGGACAATCTTGTCTTTGTTATTGATCAGAATGTTTTGCCGAGCGGCTTGAGGAAGAAGTGCAAACCGCTAGGAAAAAATTCATGTTGATTGACTTCAAATAACAGGATGCAGCTGTTTTCTTGTATCCAATCCCACAGCAATCGGAACTGCCCAACCGCTACGGCTTCGGAATAATTAACCCAGAGGATTCTTCCTTTGGCTAGATTGAGCCGTTTCCAAAGTTTTCCCTCTCTTACCAGGTCATCTTCCGCTGCCTCGATTCCTTCGTCACAAGGAAATCTCATCACAGGTAAGTGCAACTCGTCAGCAAAGTCTGCTGGGGTTGGGGTCGCGTTAATTGTCAGGTTATTTAAAGAGTTGACAAGCTCTGGAAAATTGGAGAGAAAGGTTCGTGCCATTTTTTGAGTCGAGGACGAGTGAGGATGAATCGTACTCACGCACCAGGCGCTAGCCTACCCAACGACAATTTGAAAAAAGAAGGTTGTTTGCAACGGGTGGCTTTTAAGGCGTCAGAAACTTCTGCTCTTAAGGGAGTGTGTACTCACTTGAAGCCAAGGTCTAGAGTCAACTGATGTGCTTGGGTCCATCTTTTCTCAAACGATTTGCGTTCTTTACTTTGGACGGTTGCCGGAGCAACCACGTACATTTCCTCACAGTCTCGTCCGTCATCGCCTCGTCTCTCCAGGTACAGACGGGAGATTCCTGTTTCAGTGACCAGGGGAAGGTTGCGTTGGGAAGCTCGGGTTGCCAGCTTGGTTTGACAGTCCTCACGAGAGCCAGTGTGCAGTTTCTGCACTGACCGGAAGGGCACTAAAGAGCCGTAAATTCGTCGAACCTGGTACAAACTCCAATCCGTTGCTCTTAGGCGTTTGTTCAAGTTCTCTAGGGCGGCGTGATTATTGTCTTCTTGCAATAAGTCAGGGACTGTGCGGCTTTTAGTGTAAAGGGTTTGTCTGGGGTTCAAGCAAATTGAAACAAACTCGATGAACGCTGCCAACCCGCCCTCTTCTGGATATAGGCGGTATTTGGTCATAATTTCCTGGCGAGTGCCGCTAATTCCGCTGAAGGGACACATGATACAAGCACTTCTATAGAAGCGTTCGCCAGCAAAGGCTGCCATATAGGACTCAGTTTTGGAACGGTTCCAATTCCATTGAATGAGCGGGTATGATAGGGTTTCGTTATCCTTAATGTAGGCGATCGCTCTATCCACTCGATACTGTTCGTCGGCGTTATAGCCATACACGGAGCGAATTGGCGTTGTTCCAAATTCATCCCTAACCCAAGCATCGAGTACCGTACCTTTAAACTTGCTTGAGCAACGTCGCCGCTTGTTCGCGTAACTGGGAACGGTTCCGGCGATGAGGAGTTCCTGCGCCAGGGTGAACGAACCCTCAGTGAAGCATGTTGTTGGGCTGCGGCTGTCATCTAAGATGTCATATCCATCGGCAAGGAAATTTCCGGACTTCGCCACCTGAACGGTTCTAATGTGATTTTTGCGAAGAACTGGAAAAATGTGTTGCTCATTTTGTTGTTTAATCAATTGAGATTCGTTTCCGGTCTGAGCAGCGAGAACGACCAGATTTTCTAGTTCAAAGTCGCGTCTAGTTGGGTTAGTCAGCCACTCAATCAGGATGCTGGCACTATCACAGCCCCACCCAAAATGCAAAATCACGGGTTTTGCCATCATGTTCCCTTAGAAGATTGAATGAAAGCCCCGCAACCTTTCAGTTAGGGGGCTGAAAACTTATTGGCTCCGGGAGCAATCGCTTCTTTGAAAGGGAAGTCGGTTAAGAGCGGTGTAGTGAGGAATGTAGAGTTATAAACAGAGAACAGCTTCCAGCCGTCCTATGTTTAGGACACCATTCGCTTTAAGCTGAAAGCTACTTCTTTGTGCGAGCCGCTTTCCAAAAGCTTGCTGAGATGGATTTGAGGGAAATGGATTGGCAACTTGAGGAAGAGGATTGGGTTTCAGGTGTATCCGGCACTCGCTTTAATAGTCGTTTAAGACTCTCTCGTTGCCGATTCACTTCAGCTAGAGAAAAGATGGTGGCTGGGTCAATTTTCATGCCCAGAGGTGTTGGAATTATCGTGAGGTACTCATTGAGAGCATCCAGGTAATTCCGGTTGCTGAAATCCCGCTGCTCTACGTGAGGATGGATGAGTTCTAGGAGCTGAATTGCCCGCTTGATAAGCGATTGTTCTTGCGATTCTATTTGGGCAACCGTCTCTATGTAACCTTTGAGTTTCTTGGCTAAGGCGAGTTGGTTGAGCTTGGCAACTGCCGCTTGATAAGAACCGCACTGATAAGATTTTGTCTGACCTTTGTATCCTACACGCCCCCAGGATGTAACTAAGGAGCCCGTTCGGTGCGCGACGGCTTGCCAGAACTTGTTGCTATTAGCGTCTGCGTTGGTAAAGACTAAGTAGATTTGATGGTAATTTTGTTCATTAGTCATGATTATCCACCATTCGATGCATCCCCAATCTGGTTATCTAGTTGGTTAGAAAGTCAGACTAGGGGTAAAAGATGGTTTGAAAGACTCAGCTAGAGCTTCCGCAGTTTTGGAGTTCGTAGAGATTGACTACTACTGGTATCAAGAGCCGGACTGGATGCCGGACGAGCGGTGCGTGCCCATTCCTGCATCCGCTCAACCGCTGCTGCATCCTGGATTGCTAATGGGGTAATGGCAGCACGACTTGCTTCCAGCTCAGTGAGAGTAATTTGTTGCGGGTGTCCGTTATCGAAGGCTAAAGTCGCGGCTTCAGAGGCGAGGTTTTCCAGTTCCGAGCCAGAAAACTTCTCAGTAGCAGCGGCAATTGCCTCCAGATATTCGTCTGGCACAGAGCAACCAAAGCGTTGCAGATGGATTTTGAGAATCACACCCCGTTCACTCGCTGTGGGCAGGTCAACGAAGAAATTTTCGTCAAACCTGCCCTTGCGCTTAAACTCAGAAGGCAGGGCGGTGACATCGTTACAAGTTGCTATAACGAAAACCCCACCTTCGCTCTCTTGCATGAAGCTAAGGATTGTCCCCAAGATGCGCTGGGAAACCCCTGATGTGTCACCACTTCCAGAAAGGGCTTTGTCCACTTCATCTATCCACAGCGCACAGGGTTGAATAGCCTCGGCTGTCTTAAGAGCGCGTTTGACATTACCCTCAGACTGTCCGACGAGGGAGCCAAGCATCCCAGCGATGTCCAGTTTCAGCAAGGGCAGGTTAAGGATACTAGCAATGTTCTTGGCAATTAGACTTTTCCCAACCCCTGGCGGACCCGCAAGTAAGACACCCTTGGGTTTGGGCAAGTTGTACTGACGTGCTTGTTCGGTGAACAACCGGCGGCGGCGCATGAGCCACTCACGGAACAAATCCAAACCACCGAAAGGAATGTTCGCTGGTTTCCCTAGCTCAATGCCCATCTGTGAGAGTAGCCGAGTTTTGTACTCAGCGACGGCAGCAATGCTTGCCGCATCGATGACAATTCCTGATGGTGTAAGACGCTTCCGAATAGAAAGCCGCAAGAAGTCGGATATCTCCTCCAAAGTTAGTCCCAATGCAGCTCGTGCAAGGTTCTCCCATTCTTCTGGAGTGAGAGACACCTTAAAGTTAACGTCCTGTGCTGTAGCCGATTCTTCCAAATAAGGAAGATAAGAGGAAAGATGGTCTAGGACTTGTTCGACACAAGGCAGCGGTACTTCAGCGCAAGGAATTAGTCGGATTAGAGACTCGTGCAATTGGATGCCTTGCCCCAAGAGAATTATCCGCTTGTCTGTAGGTTTGAGTCGATGGTAAAGGTTCTTCACGCGAGTCAGAACCTCCCACGATAAAGTAGGTGAGTCTTTACCGATGAATGGGTGGACATCTCCTAAGATGAAGACACCATCGCTGCTGGTACTTTGGATGTACTCGAAGACGAACAGTAAGGGGTCAGTGGGTGGCGGCTTCTTGTAGGTGTCAATGAGCTTGAAGGTCAAGCCACCGTCTGAAGCAATCAGTGCTTGCTCAAGAGTGGATACCCCCAAATTCCAGAAATATACTGGGAGTTCCAGCTCGCTCGTAACCTGCTGCGTTATCCATTGAATAATTGTGCCTTCTTCTGGAGAGAGGACATCGACTGCAACAACCGGAATTTGAGAGCTAATTGTGGTGATTAGGTCGGCTAACTGCATAAGGAAAGTGGCTCTGGGTTTGTCACCCAGAGCAAGTATTTGGAGTGTGATGTGGCGCGAGTGGAATGTTACTGGCGCAGCCTGGTAGACTGGGTGTTAGTTTTACGGAGAGTGTGCTGGATTTGTGCTTCCGGTTTGTAAGTGCGATCGCTTTCCTTCACGACACCCAACGCCTCTTCAAAAGGTTGCGTGGCTTCCAAGCAGGAGAGTCCCTCAAAGCCCTCGGCTTCAATCTTGACTTCGCCTGTGGTTTCATTAAAGTGGATGAGAATGGCTCGTTCTTGCATGATTGCTATCTCCGAGTCTGCTGAACGTGTTGATGACCAGCAAACGCCAGTCGTAGGGTGTGCTGAGTACCCTTGTGAGATTCAGTAATCGTGCATTCACCCAACCGCTCTTGTAGTTCGGCTGCTTTGGCACGCACAACTAAATCCCCGTAAGCTCTCAGGAGCTTGTTGTTAAAGAAGTCGCCCCCCAAGCGCGGGACGGTTTCGTAGGCATCGTGAATAACCTCGTAGCTGCCAGTGCCTTCCGTCCACTTGAAGCCGATATCAGCCCGTGCCTGAATGGTTCGTCCGAGGACAATGATTTCGGCAGTGTAATAGTCTTGAGAGCCGTAGTATCCGGAGAGTGCCTGAGCAACTTCATGGACTTGTGGCGAGAGCTTAAACTGGATGAGAGCGTTTACTAAGCACTCACGGTTTTTGAACTGCGTTTTGATCTGGCTAAAGTGAGACATGATGAAAGCGCTGGTGATGTTGTGAAGACAAATGAAGAGGTATGGCAATGCGCGTCATAAGGCTGTACTCTAAAGAACGCATTGCCAACTCCATAGGAGCGCTAGCTTAGTTTCAAAGACATTACGGTGGCACGAGCTAAACCAATGCCTTCGGAACTCGCCAGTTCTTGAAGCTTGCGTTGCTCACCCAAGAGCTTTTGTGAAAGGGTATCCATCCGTTCTTGGAGTTGCGAGCGCTGTCCTGTTGATAGTCGTTTCGCTTCAACATCGGCTGTACTCAGAACGCCCTCAATATGTTCCATCATCTGCACGAGGCTTGAACCGGCTTCCGGAGTCGCCTGACTCAGCAGCACCTGGATTTTCTTGAGGTGCTTTTCGACTTTCTTGCGGAAGACTATCGGTTTACGACCCGGTTCCCAAGAAGCCAAGTCTTCCAAAAGTTCTGCGGCTAGCTGCTCACCGCCCACGATGGCAGCTTCATAGAGGCGCTGCTCTAAATTGCGATCGTATTCGGCAATGAAGCGGGTGATTTGTTGCAGACACTCCGCCTGTTGCTGGGACAGTTGTTCATGCAAGGCTGGCACAATCGTGGGACGGGTCATTACAACTTGCAAGTACTCGTCTAACTCAGCCTCATCGGGAAAGCGTTGGAGCATGACCTGTTTGACTTCCTCAATCTCAGCCGGTGTCAAGCTCCAAGCTTGGCAGGAGAAGAAGTTGTCCAAGCGATTGGCATATTCTATAAGACCCGCCGCGTGCGCTTCCCGAAGACTGGCACGCAATTGAGCGGCTTTAACATCCCGAATGTAGGTCATCCGACTCCAGACCAGTGGCACTAAGTCAATTGAGCAAACCCATTCGCCATTGTCCGAAGTCATCCAACCTTGAATGTCAGCAATGTCCTGCCGGAGTTCGGCAGCGGCTTCGTCGAGAGCTTTGAAGACGCTGATTCCTTTGAGACCAACCTCACTAGTTGTAATCTTTTCCAGGTCTGAAAGTCGCACCGAATCGGTATCAGTTTCGTTTACTGAAGATGAAGCTAGGACGGAAGACCATTTGGGAGCCGCACTCTTTGAGGCTTTTTTGAGACCGATTCTGAAGCGAATTTGAGTTTTGTTAAGGCGGCTCAAGTTATGCTGCTTGATGGCAGCGTGCTCAAGAAGAGATTGGAGTTCACGGTTAGAGGAGCAAGGCTCGGATTGGGTAGCTAAACTCAAGTTGTGTGTCATAGCGAGTGAATGAAACCTCGCTATCCAACTCCGCGCTAGCGGTCATGTCTTTTAGTTGTAAGAGAATAGAAAGCCGCGACTTCCCTGCTTAAAAAACAATTCACGGCTCACCCTCGAAAGCCGTGAAAGTGCCAATTTCTGTCCCTGAGGAGGCAGGGTGCAAGGATACTTGCATCCCGATAGCACCCTGTCCCCTTCTCCGAGAGCCTCTTTTGGTCAGACTCCCACCAAGAGCCGTTCACTAGCACGAGAGCAGCCCGTGTAGATGTGCCGATTTCGGTTCAGTGTTCCTCGATTTCGCATGATATCTTTTAGATCGAGAAAGCCATTTTTGAAAGTGCTGCCTTGGGCTTTGTAAGTAGTCAGGCAGTAAGCATAACTCAAGGGAGCGTTGAGTTCTTTGTGAGCATAGAAGTCACTCCATTTTTGGGTAGAGATAGCTTTTTGCCTCTGTGTCTCGCTGTTCTTTTCAAAGCGATGTATATCAGAATTATGAATTCTGGTTAATAGCCACGGATTCTCCTCGTCATCCTTAACCCGGAGTTGCCACGCCTTGTACTCAAAGTTTCTCCAACCAACGATGATGCTTGAAACCTGTTGTACCTGGCATTCAGTGGCAGTCGTCATCAGTGTACGCCCGTTTATTGTTACACAATCGTCAGCAATTAGTCGTTCACCTTCAAGGTAAGGAAAGTCAGCGGCGACTTCACCATAAATCCTGCACCGAATCTCATGGTTGAGTTCATAAGCCCGTTCATTTGTCCAAGTAATAATTCGGGCTGAATCCGCGTCACAGAGGTAATTAAGAGAGGTGAACGCACGGACGAGCTGTTCAAACCAGGTATCTTGAGGCAACCACCAAACTCCCTCACTATTGTCTTGTTTGTGTCCAATCTGATTAAGCAAGTCTGGTGGATAAAAGTAATGAAGATTTTTCTCAACCGCATTTTGAGCGGCGTCTACCAGCAATCTCAGGGGATTCCCATCAGCCTGTCGCACTACGGAAGTTAACTCAACAGTATTCTCTCTCTTAACCGAATGAAACACAGGAGAAATGAATTCCCCAACTGGCGGGAGCTGGTAAGGGTCTCCCATGAAAATTAGCTGGGTTTTAGAGTTAGGGAGTAAGGTTTTGTCGATTTCCTGCTTCAGCTTGGTGTTAATAACTGAGGCTTCATCAACAATCGCTACATCGTAATTGGCAAGTGTACTCTTACCTGCGGCTTTTCCCAACACTTCATAGCCGTGGGGGTCTACAACTAAACGAAAGCCGAGGAACTGGTGGATAGTGGCAATGTCGAGAGGAATCCAGGGGGAAGCGAGTTTCTTGAGTACCTTAGTCGCCTTATTGGTCGGCGCACTCATGGCTACCTTTTTGTCAGGATATTTAGCAATAAATTCCTGAACAAATTGCTGGATACAGGTAGATTTACCAGTGCCTGCACCTCCTTTGACAAGGGCTTGCCGTTCACTTGAGGAGCAAAATCTGTGGAGCGTGGTTAAAGCGGTATCTTGCTGGGAGTTGAGTGTTAACATCGGTAGTGAGAACTGGATGAACATTCAACTAAAAGAAGCGGCGCTAGCTGTCCAAATAAGAAGCCTCCCGCGAGTCAGTAGAGAGGCTTCTTGAAAAGGAATTTAACTCAAGCCGATTAAGAAAGTAAATCAACCCCGACTTAGGTACAGCAAATCTCCAGTTTATCCAACAGATAAACCTTAGCTATTTAGAGCGATATCCTGGTTGGGACAGGTCTCAATAAATTCTAAAATGGGACTCTTTTCTCCCCACTTATAGTCATCCCCTTCATGCCAAATGACATCAGGTGGACCGCCCCATTCTTCGGTTCGGTCACGTTCTTGTGAGTCGGGGACAACTTTTTCGTTGATGAAAGCTTCAATCGGGAACCAGGATAAAGCTTCTTCCTCGCTAGTCCATTCTCTAGGATTGAGCAACCTGTAAAAATCATCAACGTAGTGTTCCTCTGGATTTTCACATTCATTAGCAAGAGCGTCGGTCAGTGAAGATTCAAACCAGAAAGCCATTTCCTGTGTTCCCAGGACGGGTTGATGATTCTCGTCTAAGAGTTCACGAAACTTAGTCACGAATTTGAAGTCGGGGAAACGAGATGCCATCTCATTACGCCATCGAGTAACGTCAGTAATCGTGATGTTCCAGTTAATCGGTAGCTGATTGTCTTTATAGTAATGCCATGAAAGTTGACGGGCTAAGAAGTCGGATAACCGACTCTTATTTTTCTTTTTTGTCGGTTTTTTAGTCATGAAACAGTTGCGTCAATAAATGTTTTAAGGGTTTCAGCGCTGGTGAAACGAGAACGACTTGAACCCGTCTCGATATCAAAGTAAGTCGCAAATCGACGCAAGTTCTTGACTAGCAGCAGCTCAACAAGATACTCTCCTAGTTCCACGGCAACCCGCTGGTTAATCAGAAGTGACTGGGCATTTGCTCTTGCCAGTTCCTCACAAGATAAATTGTGGTTTTCTGATTCCTCCGGCAGTGGTTCGAGTAATTCTGGATGCTGGATTGAGGGACTGGGGAGGTGAACGCAGCCAACGGGTTTCGTAAAGTTGTTGGTGTCATCAACCTGTGGGATGTGGGCAAATAGCGCTGGATTTTGTTCGGGTTCTGACCAGGAGCCAAGTAAGACTTGACCCTGAGTGCGGGTGTTACCCCCATCTAACCACCATACTCTTGGTGCGGCATTGGTATGATTCTCTTCGAGGGTTTTAGCGATCGCAATTCTTGCCGCACTATTGTCCACGCAACCAATGACCACCGAGAGAGTATTGTAATCAATCCTTACCATCTCAGGGTTAAAGCGATCGGGAATTGCCATCACATCTACTCCGTAAGCCATACCGTAGCGTAACGCTAAGACTTGAGCTTTATTTAAGCCCAAATCAGCCTGGATAAAGTTTTGGCGGGGAATATTAGCCTTCTCAACGAGGTCGTGATCAATTAGAGTCAGGGAAACAGAACGTCCCTGAGTCGTGAGAATTTTTGTTAGTCTGATTAGAGTTTGGGATAGCCACGCTCCTGTTCCACCGCACCCAACCAAATACAGATGCAGATGCTTGTGGGTAGCCAGAATTACAGGAACAGCGTTAATCCGATCATAGGAAATTTGTACGCTCATCGGTTAACTCCCGCTCTCCAGTTCAAATACAGATGTTGAAGGAATCTCCCAGAAATAGCCAAACACCCCCACACGAGTTCTGAGTGTCGGCTGCTCCAAAAGATTGCCCAATACGGCATAAAGCCTAAAGCCTTGTTCGTCCTGGTTATCCTGCTGGGAGAAGAATGCCTTCATGCTGCCGTGGGAGTGACACTCAATGAGTGCGTGTCTGTATTGCTCCCCGGCTATTTCATTCGGTGTGACGCTCGCCACATCTTGAGCTTGACCAGGAATAGACAATTGCCAATGGTCTTGTTCCCAATTCAGGTAGAAAAGGATTTCTGCCGTTTGTGCCATTGCCGCGCTAATGAGTTCCTCAACCAGTGGGCGTGGAACGCGAGGAGCTTCCATATTGAAGTAAGGCTTCATCGGCGGTAGTCCTCGGACAGGGCAGTGAGCTAAGGGAAATTGAACGGAAAGACCCGGTTTGGCGGCACGAATGAAAACTCCGTTCCCGGCAAGGACAAACTCGTAGGAATGCGTTGGAAGTGGGAGTTCAAGACTGGCGATTCTGTAGGCGATACCAGGTTTCATTACCAGCTATACCTCGGATAAATAATTGGCTCGATGACCTGCTCGACGCTACTTCTGTAAAGGTTCAGGTCTTTGATGGGGTAGTGTTTAAGCTTCCTTTGTGCGATTTGTGAAAGCTTTTTCCTAATGTCGTTGGGATATGCCTTCGACTTTCCCGACCCTAAGTGAGAGTTGAAATTAGAGGTGATAAACATCTTCCAGGCACTATCGATTTCTTTAGGGGTGCAGGCAGGTGGCACAGTTGAGCCGAAGCAGATTCGCCCGTCTGGGTACACATTCGGCAGGGGTGCAGTAAATACTTCAGCTTCCGGGTTAAAGGAAGATTCAGCGACGCAAAAGATGTAATATTGGAAGCCGTATCCCAAGAAAACTAACCCAGGAAGTGGAATTGAAAGAGAGCCTGAGTCTTCAAAGGAGAGGGTATGCAGACCTGGTGGAACAAATTTCACGACCCAGTTACCTGACTTCCCGATACCCCAACGCACAATGCCGTTACTGAGCCAACCGCTGTCGATGGGTTCATGGCTAAAGGCGGCTTTGACGCTGTTGGATGACACAAGCTTGTAGTGATGAACACCTTTTTCAACCCAGTGCAACAGCAGTTGACCGGGAAGAAATAGCAGCTCTCCTTTAATCTCCATTAACGGGCGAGGGGCAGTGCTAAGGATTTCGGCAATGGTTTGACCAGTGAGAGCTTCCATAGATTGACCAGTTGAGTAAAGTTGGCTAGAGGGTCGTCCCTGATGGGGTGACAAGCAAGCTGAAGGCTTGATGACACAAGCTTTTTAGCCCC
>CBDTXL010000017.1:0-34590 GCA_965364435.1 uncultured bacterium | reverse complement strand
TTAGCAGGGTTGGTATCATCAGAACGCCGAACCAGCCTACATAGAGGCGGTTGTCGGTCGAAGTGACCCAATTGCAAAACCGTTCCCAGACAGAAGCGCTTTCGCGTCTTTGTACTGTGGTTGTCATTGGTTTATGATTGCTTGATTTGTTTTCAAGGTTCAGCGGACAGTTTGTGTCTGTCCATATTTACAATAACCCATTTATTTCTTTTTGTAAAGTACATGATGAAGATTGCTCTCATTTTTATTAAGAGACATTGCTCTTGGTCGGGTAGGCACCCCTAGCCAACTCAGATGAGAACACGGTCTGGGCTAGAAATACTTGGCATGTAAGCCGTCGCTTGACCTGCAAGCGGTTAGCCGACAATGTTTGTTTGTGTGTTTCTCGAATCGTCTGTGCGATCTGCGCTAGCGTCACGCCGAGCAACGCTTACGCAGCAGTGAGTAGAGATCCTAACGTCGGTAACGCAAGCGGTAGCGATCGCGTGTCACGGAGAGTGCGATCATGTTGTGGCAGTATAAGCTGTACATTGTCTTAACCTTCCTCAGATTAGGCAGAGGTACTATCGCCCCCTCAGACTGCCCGATTGGGTAGAATCAAACAACGACTTGCATCTTTGCCGCTACACTATGATTCATGAAATTGTTAATCAGCAACGATGACGGTATCTTCGCAGTGGGTATTCGCACCCTCGCCAACACTCTTGCCGAAGCGGGTCATGATGTCACCGTTGTTTGTCCCGACCGCGAACGCTCAGCCACTGGTCATGGTCTAACTCTCCACGACCCAATTCGGGCTGAAGTCGTCAGTACAATTTTTCACCCCACCGTCAGGGCTTGGTCTTGTTCAGGAACGCCGTCAGACTGTGTGAAGCTGGCGCTAGGGGCATTGATTGACGGTCCACCGGATTTGGTGCTTTCTGGTATTAACCACGGATCTAACCTGGGTACCGATATCCTTTACTCTGGCACGGTCTCAGCGGCTATGGAAGGTGTAATCGAAGGAATTCCTAGTATTGCATTCAGTCTTGCTAGCTATACCTCAAAAGAGTTTCAAACAGCGGCGATGTTTGCCAAAACCCTGATTACTCAGCTGTCCAAACAGCCTCTACCAGAGGTGATGTTGCTGAATGTTAATGTGCCGCCAGTGAAGCCGGAAGAAATCGCGGGGGTGGCGATCACCCGTCAAGGAATTCGTCGCTATTTCGATGTTTTTGAGAAGCGAGTTGATCCACGCGGCAAAACTTATTACTGGTTAGCCGGTGAAGCGCTCGAAGATGTCGAACAACCAGACCATCTCCACCTTCCCCCTGATTTACCCACAGATGTTCAGGCAATTCGGGACAAATACATTACAGTGACCCCCTTGCAATACAACCTTACTGACACGGCTGGGGTATATAGTTTGCAGGGTCTGGGACTTGATACTCTGCGGTGAGAGGATGAGAGGGAGTCACTATAAGTCTTCAGAATACTGAGCATACTTATTTATAAAAAGCAAGAGGAATTTTCTGTCGTCTAGCCCCTGCTCCTTCTCTTTGAGGCTCTCCATCTCCCACCTGTGTGGGTCAACTACCGCCCTGGTAGTAAAGCTCAAGAAACTGGAAAAACTTCTCACACAGCGCCGGGTCTCTTGCTCCTGCCTCCATCTCTTTGGTAATTTCTTCAACAGCCTGCAACCAGTAAGGGCGATCGCTTGGTTGCTCATGGGGGCTGCGATGCAACCGCTTACTGATAATCGCATCCGCGATATTCACCAGCTGAAACACCTGAACAATGTAAGGGATTTTATCACCACTCAACCCATCAGGATAGCCCGTTCCATTAAGCCGTTCTTGATGAGAGCGCACTAAGGGGGCAAACTCCTGGAGAATTGGGAGCTGATTACAGATGAGTTCTGAGACTTCTGGGTACTCTCGAATCTTCGTCCAATCCTGAGGGGTCAAAGAAGTGCGCTTCAAGAGGATAGAGTCGGGAATGCCAATTTTCCCCAATCCGTGACAGTAGCTCAAGAAAATCAGCTGGCGCATTTGTACTTGATCCAATTTCAGCCAGCGTGCCAAGTTTAGGCACATTGTTCGCAAACGATAGCACCGTAAGCCAGCCGTAAGGTTTCGAGCCAGCTGGATTTGCTCAAGAAAACTTAAAATCTCAGCGTCGCCGGACTGAAGCATCAAAGTTGAATTTAGGCTTTATGTTTTGAGGAGCCTGAAAGGTATTTTACACTCTCACGAGTACAAAAGAGTTTTAATTTTTATAGCCAATTTATCAGTAACTAAGCCACTGTTTTACAAGGTTCAACCCTTGTTGGATAAACGACGCTGCCCTTTAGCCCGTCTGGATGAGACCCATTCGGAAATGCTTTTCTGATAATATTTGCTTAACCGTTCCAATCAGCGTTGATGAGTGTCTCCTCAGCCGAGCCAAACACCCCTCTGTTTACCGGATTTATTTGGTACTTCTAATGCTTGCTGATTGGTTCATTTGTGACTTGGGTTGGAACAACAATATCTGTATGGAAAAGCTTCAGTCAACCTTTCTTTAACTCGGCTTTACTGAGTGATTGAACTGTGTAGGTCACTGAGGATTGATCGCGTAATGAATTAACTGAGCCAGTTTCTGACGCAGAGTTTCCAGCCCGAGACGCTCACTGGCTGAAATGAACACGCCTTGAGGAAACTCTTCTTGAGCTAGCGCCAGGGTCTCACTGTCTACTTGATCCATCTTGTTAAATGCCACTAGGATAGGTCCTGGTGTAATGGGCATTTCTCCCAGAATGGACATTACAGAGCGAATGTGACTTTGCCATGCCGGATGGGATAAATCTACTACATGGAGCAGGGCATCGGCTTCGGTGACTTCTTCTAAGGTGGCGCGGAAGGAGTCTACCAGAGACGGAGGCAGTTCGTGGATAAATCCGACCGTATCGGTAAGCAGAATTTCCATAGGCTCACCCGTCACGGCGTCAGGAATTGGCAAGCGTCGTGTAGTGGGGTCAAGGGTGGCAAATAGCTGGTCAGCAGTGTAGACCTCAGCATTAGTCAGTGTATTCAACAGGGTAGATTTCCCAGCATTGGTATAACCCACTACTGCCACCGTAGGCACTTCCTGTTGCTGACGGCGCTGGCGCATCCGGGACCGATGGGCTTGCAACTGGTTCACTTCCTGTTGGAGTCGGGCAATACGACGTTGAATGGCACGACGTTCGGTTTCTAGTTTGGTTTCACCGGGACCACGAGTTCCGATCCCACCGCCCAGACGTGACATCGACTGACCGCGACCCGTGAGGCGGGGCAACATATACTCCAATTGGGCGAGTTCAACCTGCAATTTACCGGCGCGAGATTGGGCGCGTTGAGCAAAAATATCCAGAATTACCTCGGTACGGTCTACAACCCGGACGCCGGTTTGGGATTCCAGGTTGCGGATTTGTGCGGGTGAGAGGTCGCGGTCGAACACTACGAGATTGGCTCCCAGGGTTTGTACAATCAGGGCAATTTCCTGGACTTTACCTGCACCGATAACAGTTTGGGGATGGGGATGCGATCGCTTTTGGCGCATCGTCTGTAACACCTCGCCGCCAGCTGTTTCCACTAACCGTGCAATTTCTGCCAAGCCGTCTTCAAATCGCTCTGGCGTTATGCCATCGGTCATCAACCCAACGATCAGTACCCGATCTTGGTCGGCATCTACTTGTTGAGCAACAAATTCCCGACGGAATTCAGCTTCTAGTCCTTCTACCAAATCCAGGAAATCCTGTTTGGTCAGGATGTCCAAACTCAAGGGGGGCGACAGACTCCAGCTCAGTTCAAACCCAGAACTCCGAAGACCGTCGTCAAAATTTTGAACTTTTTGCTCGGTTAGAGGTACCAGGTGAGCTAAGTAGGTTTCTTTGACATAACCTGTAGCGCCTCCACCCCGCCGTTCAAATCCTGACTCTGTAATATTCAGCACAACCAAGGCATCAAGTCGCTGAATTGCCATAGCCGTTAAGGTGGATTCCTTAGGTGTTTCTGACTTTAGCTGAGTGGCAATACAGCGAATCCCAGATAATCGTTCTGCACCGTAACGAGGCAATTCCTGGAGCGGAATCTTCGTTTGAGTGGGCGTGCCCACACCCACACGAATCACCTGTCCCCGGCGATTGATATAGGTACACAACGGCTGTTTAATGTCCGTGCTGATCGCTGCCAGCCTCTGGGCAAATTCTGGCGTTGTCAAGCGATCGCCTGGTAGGCGTTGATGATACAGCCGTTGTAGTTGCTTGAGTTGGCTGGACTTTAGACCCTGAAGATTGCCGTAGATAGTCTCGATAGGCGTTTATGACCAGTGACCTGGCCCCCGAATCCATTGACTCTATTTTACAAAAAGGCGATTCCTGGCGTCTCTATCCTGGGAAGGCTCGTACCAGTTAGAAAATTGTCCACTCCCAGAGGCCGATACTGCCCAATAATTTGGCGAAAGCCACCCCAAACTGACAGTCATTTGAGCGAGTTGCCTATTGCTGTCCCGAAAACTGAGGAGAGCTTCCTACTGTTGAAGTATCAACAGTTGGGCTTGAAAAGATTTATCAAGTAGCGAAAAATGAATAACGCCGAAGACGATAACCTTTTTTCCGTGCGCCATCCAAAGCGTAAGCCAGTTTCACTAACTCAAAAGGAAGTTGCAATTATGCGTCTTGCTGATGCCTATGGCATGTCGGGTGAAGGCGCAGCGAAACTAATCTTATTGTTAAGAGAGCGAAAAAAAATAAAAGCCCGACGCAATTCTTAACAAACTAGAGTTTCACTCTTTCCCAACGTCATCATCCGGCAGTGCGAGAAGTTATTCTAAGGTTAGTTGGCTTTGAGATTTGACCATTTCGGGTGTCTTCCGATTGAGTGTGAGGTTAGGCGCTCATACTTTTGAATGGTAGATGAGATGGAGGTGCGATTCGAGTAGCGCGATCGCACACTGTAGTTAGATAAACTAGCGGATCGCCCAATTCATGAAAAACACAGAGTTACCCTTGTATGGGCTTAGGCAATGTGTGTACTCAAGCTGTGAGTTGGGCTTGGTTCTCCCAAAATTTGTCTCCTTTGGCTGCGATAAACTGGCTCAAGAAACTTTGTAGGGAGTTGGCGGCAAGATACCATTCCTCACGGGAATCCAATGGTAGTGCAATCATTACATTACCGAAGTCTGCGGAAGTCGCATCGCACCTTAGTACCAAAAGGTCAGCATCACCCAGGAATTCTCCAACGATCAAGTCTCCAGGGTAGAAATCCTCTTTTCTTTGGGCAATCCGTTTCTCTTGCTCGGTAATCACCTGAGCTGGAGACCACACTATTAAACCCCACTGCCCATAGGTTACATCCTCAAACAGACGTAAGCTGGAGGTTTTATCCCAAAGGTGGGTGATAGTGAAGGGCAAGGTAATTCCAAGTGTCTCTTCAAATGCCTTTTTATCCCAAGGTTGGGGTGGTAGAACTTGACAGTACATTGGCATTGGGATGGACACATCTGGAGAATCGACAACGCCTATGGATTCAATGATATGGATTAACTTTTCGATGTCTTGTTCTTTCATTGTTGGTTGCTACCAGTCCCGCCAGAAGGCATTGAATTCATCAATGTGAACTTGTCTCAAAACTGGGACAAGATTCTCGAAATCGTTTGTCCCACCGTATTCTCTGGGTTGGATGTGGTGGATATCATATAGGTTCCAGCCTCCGGGAGGGGTGTCGTAACCTCTGCGATACCATTGTGCAATATACTCCCCACGTTCTTTTCGTCCCCACGGCACTCTGTCGGACTTGGGAACTTTAACTAAATCCCCAGATGGAAACGGGATTGGGTTGTTTGTTCTTGGGTCAATGACAGAGGGATAGGGTTTGCCAGCCCGGTTCACCATAAATTTTATCTCACTTGTTTTGATTGGATGCCACCAGAATATGGGGATGAGCGATTGTAGTCTCCAGATGAAAATCCTATAGGCTATAGGAAATTGATTAGGATTTAAGTTAGAGATTTTTTTAGAGCTATCGTGGCAGCCAATTCAAAACGTTCAACGCTTAATGAAACGAAGTTTACCGAGGCTCAGAAAAACTGGAATCTGGAAAAGCTGTATGAAGATTTGAGGGCTGCAAAGCAAAAGGTACTGACAGACACAGAGAAGTGCCATCTGAGAGGGTTGCTTTGTGGTTATAGTCCGCAAGAAATTGCCGATGAACGTGTAATTGCAGTTGGTACAGTGAACGATGCGTTATCAAAGACGTTGTATGGTTACATCGAAGATCTACTCAATCGCGAGAAAAAAATCAGGCATTGGAGCCATGTCCCAGATTTCCTTGAGAAAGCAGGATACAAAATTCAGGTATCTGAGCAATCTCAACCCAGTCATCCTTTACCGGACAAAAACGAGAATACTTTAGAGATATCTCACAACACCGAATCCAACTCGATTCGAGAGTGGCATTTCAAATCAGTGGATCAACTTTGGAGTAAAGACATCGGTGAACGTATAAGCGGAATTCGTAAACTGGGAAGAATTGCTAAGGATTACCCAAGCGAACACTGGGCAATCATGGAAGAATTAGCTGAGTTCGTTACAATAATGGCTCCTCGGAGGGAAGAAAAGGAAGGGGAGGAGCGATCGCCAAAACTTCGCGAAGATATTCAAGCAGCCCTTACCGTTATCGGACAACGTGACTGGAAGAAAGACCCAGCAAATCAAAGGCTTAATTTAAGTAATACCGACATCAGGGGGGCAGTCCTCACAGAAGCTAATTTACAAGGAGTACTCCTCAGTAAAGCCAATTTGCAAGAAGTATATCTCAAGGATGCCAAACTCCAAGGGGCAGACCTCAGCGAAGCTAATCTAAAAGGGGCAAAACTCTGGAGAGCTGAGCTACAAAAGGCAAAACTCCAGAGAGCCAACTTAGAAAGGGCAGTTCTCAATGGAGCCGAGCTACAAGGGGCAATCCTCGATTATGCCAGTCTAGAATATGCATACCTCTGGTATGTCAAGTTGCAAGAGGCACAGCTAAAATTATCAAACCTCAAAGGGGCAATTCTCCGTGAAGCCAATCTACAAGGAGCAAACCTTGATGGAGCTGAGCTGAAAGGGGCATTCCTCAATGGCAGTAATCTGGAAGGGGTATTCCTCGATGTAGCCTACCTAGAAGGCACAAATCTCTCTGAAGCCAAAAACCTAAAATCATGGCAGCTTGAAACAGCATTCGGAGATAGCCAAACTCTCTTGCCAGATGATGTCGAAGCCCCTGCACGTTGGCAGCAATCAGGCGAGTGACAACTCTGCACTCATCGCTTATCTATTCACCCTCAGATTGCGACCGCATTGGTCCAAAATCATCCGGCATTTCTTCTAAAGTCCATTTCAGTAGCCGACAAAGCACTTTCGTTTCGCGAGGAGTCATCTTTGGTTCGTATGTGCCTGTCTCCCAATTGCTGATTGTCTGGACAGTCTTATCTAGAGCCAGTGCAATGTCTCTTTGAGTTAAGCCTAATTCTTCTCTCCGCTTCCTCAGGGAAGACTCTCGCTCTTGCTGTCGTTCTTCTGTCATGCCTTATAAACAATATTATATAAGCACACTTGACAAAAGCGATTAAAGCGTGCTTATATAAGATGGATACACTAAAGGGCAGGTGACCTAGAAAGCTACTGTCTGGCTTAGTCACCTTCAGACCTTCTCAGGTACCTGCCCTTACTCAGTGTCTTACATAAATTGTCACTAAACCACCAACCAGCAGGCATCTGGTAAATTCCCGTTCGGCTGTTGAACGGTAAGCGCCTGTTCTGGTCGGGTGTCATGTCTGCAAAAACCAAAAGTGCGATCGCATTTCCGCGATCGCAGGGAGTCCTTATGAGCTACAAAGACAAGCTGAGTCCGTGGTGCATCATCCGTCCCATGTCCGACGTACAGATGCGAATCGTCCGACGCTTTCGCCGTCGAGTTGACGCTGAGGGTCATCTAAAAATCCTGAAACAACTGAGTCCTAATGTTCCCTTTGAAATCATGTTCGACATCACGCCAGAACCCACCGACTTGGAAGACCTAACCCCCCCAACCCCCCTTCCCTGGGAGGGAAGGGGGGAGCAAGACTCTAACTCCCCTCTCCTCGCAGGAGAGGGGTTGGGGGAGAGGTCAACCGAGGATTGAAGCCATCATGACCAAATTATTTCGCCGCCTCCAACCTCGTCAGAAATTCCGCATTACCAAAAGCGCGATCGCTCAAGCACTGAAAATACCCAAACACCTGATTGTGCGCGTCGAATGCTGGGCGTATGTCGTATTTGTCTATCGCAGCGACAAGGGCGGACAATTCATCAGTTATCGGAAATTCCGACAATGGCAAAATGCCGTTGCCTGTCAGATTCAAAACTGCTCTACCTGGCAACAACTGCGCTCATTGTGGCTTGCGATCGAAGAAGATCACAACAAGCACAAAAAGCAGTATGACGATGACCATCACCCGTTTTTGTGCAAAATCTGGACAAAGCGCTGGGATAAGCTTTGGAACGAACAGGATTCCTCACCCATACAATCGTAGGGAACATGCCGTGCCCCTACCATGGCAATGGTCACCTCTAGAGTTAAAACTCTGCACTCAAAGGCGTCCGAGGGAAGGGGATCACATCGCGGATATTCCCCATACCCGTCATAAACTGCACCACCCGCTCAAATCCTAAGCCAAACCCCGCGTGAGGTACAGTGCCGTAGCGACGCAAATCCAGATACCACCATAAATCCTCAGGATTCATCCCCTGGCTTTTAATCCGCCGTTCCAGAACATCGAGACGTTCTTCCCGCTGCGAACCGCCGATAATCTCACCAATCTTGGGGGCGAGAACATCCATTGCGGCTACGGTTTTCTCGTCGTCGTTCAAACGCATATAGAAAGCCTTGATCCCTACGGGGTAATCGCTGACGATAACTGGTTTTTTAAACAGTTCTTCAGCCAGATACCGCTCGTGTTCTGACTGCAAATCTAAGCCCCAGTTGACAGGGAACTCAAACTTCCGGTCAGCTTTCTCCAAAAGTGCGATCGCGTCTGTATAGGTAATCCGCTCAAACTCATTGTTGATGATGTTGTCAGCCGTGGCGAGAACCGAATTATCAATCCGCTGATTGAAAAACTCCATGTCCTCTGGACACTTCTCCAGCACCGACTTAAAGATGTACTTGAGAAAGGCTTCCGCTAAGTCCATGTCGCCTTGTAAATCGCAGAATGCCATCTCTGGTTCCACCATCCAGAACTCTGCCAAATGTCGGGACGTATTAGAATTTTCTGCCCGGAACGTGGGACCAAAGGTGTAGACATCGCGGAATGCCATTGCCATCACCTCCGCTTGCAGTTGACCACTGACGGTAAGGTAAGCACGGCGTCCAAAAAAGTCCTGGCTAAAATCAACCTCTTGAGTGTCTGTCTTGGGAACGTCCTTTAAGTCCAGATTAGTGACAGTGAACAACTCACCCGCCCCTTCACAATCATTTGCAGTAATCATCGGGGTATGAACCCACAAGAAATCCCGCTCTTGAAAGAACTGGTGAATCGCATAGGAACAAGCGTTGCGGACGCGGAAGACAGCACTAAGGGTATTGGTACGCGATCGCAAATGCCCGATCTCCCGCAAAAACTCAAAGGAATGGCGTTTCTTTTGCAATGGGTATTTTTCGGGATCAGCCTCGCCATACACCTTTACCGTGGACGCCTTCAGTTCAATTCGCTGCCCTTTCCCCACAGATGCCACCAGCACACCACTAACTTCCACAGAAGCACCAGTATTCAGTTGCTTGAGAACATCTTCGTAATCTGGCAAGTCAGGAGTCAGCACAACTTGCAGGTTAGCCAGGAATGAGCCATCGTTGACTTCTATAAAGGCAAATCCCTTCAATTCCCGTTTCGTGCGTACCCAGCCTTTGATTGTCACCGACTCATCAGGCTGACCAGTTCGTAATATTTCCGCAATCCGTCGAGTTACCATGTTTCAGACAGTCACCAATAAGTCACTAAACAATGCAAACACCAGGAAAATTTACAGGCATTAACCCCAGTTTAATGGTTATCCCGTGTGGGGATCAGATGGCAACGGGGGTAGGGACTAGGGGTTAGGGCGTTGTCAAGCAGCAAAAGTTGAGGACTCTTCTCTTCTCTCTTCCCCGACGCCCCAGCCCCTAGTTCCCAGCCCCTACTTTATAAAGGCTAGCCAGCGCAGGATTTCAGAATCCAGCCAATAACAACACCCAGTCCTCCAAAGCGGACAGCTTGCCAAAAAGGCTCTCTTAAACTACCCCAAGAAAACAGCTGGCTTTCTAAGTTCAGTTCTATGGTTTCCAGCTGCTCTTTGATTTGCTTTAATTCTGTTTGCAGCGATCCCCGATTGCTACCGCTTCGCAATTCCCGCTTAATTTGCTCTCGACGGTGCTGAAGTTCGGCTTGCGAGGAGCGATCGCGCTTCACCTGATCGTAACGTTCTTTGAGAGATTGAAGACTTTGTTCTACTTCTGCCAAGGCTTGGTCAAACTCGTCTGCATCAACATCCGGCTGGTTTGATTCTGAACCAGAGGGCGATCGCTGTGACGGTTCTTCAGGCATCTTCATTTGCAGTAAAGTAAGAGTAATTGCGAATGAGCCTGAAGTTATGCCTGAACCCATCCAACTGACCAAAACCGATGCTCTGTGTGAACTTAGCACCCTTGAACTAGCTCAAGCGCTAGCCCAGCGTCTGACGATCACACCCAATGATTGGCACCGATTAAAGTCTAATCGCAAAGCACGAGCCAGTGAGCAAGCTGCTGCCGCCCTGGTGTTTCTCCTAAAGGAACAGCCAGAAGAAGCTCTTGCTCGATTCCGTCAGGCATCTGGATGGCTAGACCGTTCAATCTCTGCACCCCCCTGCCCAAGCCACGGGGATCACGGTCGTTAGGGAATTAGGGGCAGTCTAGAGCGACCATTCACCTGTTTGCAGAGTCTAAGCTCTGTTCCCTGACGATTCCAGTGGACTTGATCAAAAATTTGGTGCAGGAGACACAAACCTCTGCCGCTTTCTGATTCATCGTCCGGCAAAATCTCGGTATCTTCAGCCGCATTGAAACAGGGTGGGGAAAAGCCGGAACCTTCGTCTGAAATTACCCACCAATATTCATCATGTACTACTGAAAAGTGAACTACTACCGTCTTACTTGGGTCTAATTTATTACCGTGCTTTGCCGCGTTCACCAAGGCTTCCTGTAGTCCAAGCCGGAGTTCCGGCTGCCATTTACGGGGAATCTGCTCAAGAAGCAAATCGATGATTGGGCAAAGGTAGAGGGTAGAAGCGAAGCTAATCGTTCCCCAGTCGCGTCCAACTGGACGCAATGATATAGCAATCACTTAAGAAACCCCTAGCTTTTAATTGGTGGACTTGATACGCTACACAGCTAGCTGCCGTGTTTTTCAATGTCATCTTTCCCAAACCAGATTCTCCAGCTCAGGTATCAAAGTTGTCCAGGCTTTCGACACTGACTCCAAGTAGAATAGACTCCGCTTGTCTTGCGGAACCTTAGCGCTTATATTGGAGCAGGTCGGCGACCTTTTCGGTGGAATTGCTTCAGCTACTGTCCGCCTTCCTACGGATAATGGTGAAGTTCGCCAACTTCTTGCCTCTAGAGGGTTGATTATTCTCTTACAGGCTAGAGCATAGCCTTTAGATACCATTATATCAAAACCCTTTCTCAAACACCAGCGCATTGCCTCAAATGTCAACGCACCAGGAAGGCAGCGCATTCAACGTGAGAGGTTTGGGGAAAGAAATCAGCGGGTTGTATGTGAGTTAACTGGTAGCTACCTGTCTGACAAAGGAGTTTGAGATCCCGTACTAGGGTAGCTGGCTTACAACTGATGTAAACGATGCGTCCCGGTGAAGTATCCAGAAGGGTCTCGATGACCTGGCGATCGCATCCCTTACGAGGTGGGTCAAGTAATACAACATCCGGCGTGATCCCCAGTTGAGGCAGCAATGTCTCCACAGCCCCTGTCTTAAAAATTACATTGCTGATGCCATTACGCTGGGCATTGAGTTGCGCTTGCTCTACGGATGCCGGTTGCACTTCCAAGCCAATTGCCTGCCGCACCCGTTGTGCCAGGGGTAAGGTGAACGTACCAATACCACAGTAGGCATCGACTAACACTTCATCGCCTTGTAGCCCTAGCTGTTGTGCGATCGCATTTAACAGCGCCTCAGCAGCCTCAGTATTGACTTGGAAAAACGTCTCAGGCAGCAGTTGAAACTCAAGACCGGCAAACTCCTCCCGCAAGTAAGACTGACCAGCAACACAACGGGTTTCATCACCAAAAATCACATTGGTGCGGTTCGGGTTGCGATTTACAAAGATCCCCACCAGTTTGGGGTAGCGAGTCAGCCACTTTTGCGCTTGGACTTCCAGGTCTTTTAAGTTCCAGTCAGTTGCTATCAATGTCAGCAGCATCTCGCCGCTACGGCGTCCAATCCGTAGCGACAGGTGACGCAATCGTCCTTGGTGGCGGCGTTCGTCATATATCGACCACCCCAACTGCTGGATATCCTGCTTGATTTCTGCTAACAGCGGATTCAAGCGTGAATCTTGTACGGGGCATTGATTGAGATTAATGAGCTGGTGGCTTCCTTTTTGGTAATATCCTGCCTGAACTTGACCCGTTGATGACCTTTTCAGGGGATAGGTTGCCTTGTTGCGATAGGCAAGGGAAGAGTCAGCGGTCAAAATCGGTGCAACGGGTGGTGCTGTGAATCCACCAATGCGTTCCAGTGCTTGAACCACCAGATTATGTTTTGCTGATTGCTGGTACTCCGAGGCGATATGCTGCCACTGACAGCCACCGCACTTATCTGCCACCATACACTTGGCTCGGATGCGATGGGGAGACTCCTCCAACACTTGGTGAAGCTTGCCAGTGGCGTAGTTGGGTTTGACCTGCACCAACCGAACCAGAACGCGATCGCCTGTTACCGTGTCTGGAACAAAAACCACCCGACCTCCCAATCGACCGACGCCTTCGCCCGTATCATTTAGGTCTGTAATGCTCACCTCAACCAGCTCACCTTGTCGCCAAAGGTCTGGGGTGGGTTCATCGATTCTCGTATCTGTATCACCAGACCATTGGGTCGTGGACACAATGTTCTCCTCCCTTTATTTGTTTCACCCTTAGTCGCTAAACTACAAATGTTACCTAAGTTAACCCAATAAGATGAGCGTAGTTAGCCAAGTTATTCTCAAAGCAGACGACGAACTCCGATATCCCAGCTCCGGCGAACTCAAGAGTATCAATGAGTTTTTGCAAACTGGGGAACAGCGGATGCGGATTGTTTCCACCCTATCTGAAAATGAAAAAAAGATTGTCTCCGAAGCCAGCAAGCAGCTTTGGCAGAAACGCCCCGACTTCATCTCTCCTGGCGGCAATGCCTATGGTGAACGTCAACGGGCGCTATGCTTACGCGACTACGGCTGGTACTTGCGGCTGATTACCTATGGTGTCCTTTCTGGTGACAAGGAACCCATTGAAAAAATCGGTCTGATTGGGGTGCGAGAGATGTACAACTCCCTCGGTGTCCCAGTGGCAGGGATGGCTGAATCAATCCGTTGCTTAAAAAATGCTTCTCTGAGTTTGCTCACCCAGGAAGATGCATTGGCAGCAGCTCCCTACTTTGATTACATCATTCAAGCCATGTCCTGATTGTTCGGTTTGTTATATCCTCGTTTGAGGTGACCTCCAGCGCCCTTGCTGGGGGGTCGTTTATAATCCTTTCAATGCCTGTTGCCTGTACAAAAAACCGACAGTCTCAAAGGTGAGAACCTGTCGGCTAGTTGTGTGTTCCCTATTGATGACTCGGCTAGAGTTCAGTCATGATTTAGTATGCAAAAGTAAACAACCTGAGGATTGCGATCTTGATCAGCTTCCGCTTGTGAATCTGATCACTGTTAAGAGAGCCTGAAAAGCCTACTCATGACTTTATGACCAGTTTTGTACACTCAGGCTACGCCCACCCTAAGCTAAGACCCGCAAGATCTAAAGCTCTCTACCTGCTTATCATGTTGTTTGTGAAGAAACTGCCCTGGGCTTCACTGTTGCTCCTCGTGTTTACATATGGCATCTTTGGCTGGTTGATATCTGCCTCCGATATCTCTCGGTTGCTCTGGCTGATGGGGGCAGTTTATATCTTGCTAATTGCTTTGGCTTTGACTGCTCCCTATAGGCTGATTAGAGCCTGTTACACCAATGTGCTCAAATCAGATACCAGAGCTTTTATGTCAGTGATTTTGGGAGCTTTTATCGCAGTTATCATCATCAACTGGATTGAGGTTTTTATCCGTATTCTGGTTCTGATCTCAGCGGGTGCATTAGTAAGGTTAGATCTTCAGACAGCTGGTTACAGTAACGGGCAAGCCTTTGGGATTCTCATTTCTGTTTCCCTGAGTGGCTTTGGTCTAGGCGTATTGGCCAATCAGCTGTTTAGCTAAAGAACGCTGGAATCACTAGAAAAGTGCTGAGTTGAAAGTGCTGTTAGCTCTCGCGGGACGTAGTTTGTGCTGAGGAGGGAAGTCTGAAGGTTTCCCCCCTCAGCAGAAGGTGAATAGCGCCCGAATTCCCAAGCCCAGAAAAAAGAAATTTCTTCCTTGACGAGAAACCCCGACTTCAATCGCTATTTTCTCCTGGGCACTCAGCACTACTGAACTACTTTCTGCCTCAATCTGCTGGCGGGGGCTGAATCCCTACCGTCCCTTCGGGTGTGATAACCACTTTTCCACCCAGCGACTCAATGCGACTAATGGCGAGTTTTCGAGCCAGCTTATCTGTCGTATTAGTTAAAACCATTGCCCAAGCATTGAATTGAGCAAATTTACTATTAGGATTGCGGCTGAGAAACTCAGCAGTTTGGCGAGAAAAGGCAGCGACATTATTACTTTCTTCATCTGAATAAGTACTCGCCCACTCGGCTGCCGTCTCAAAGGATTTCCTTGCCGCTTGATTATCGCCTAGGAACAACAACTCATCAATTCCTTTATAACGCCAAACGTAATAAGATTTGGGTGGAGTCTGAGGAGACATTGACTTTAACCCCCTCTCCATTAAAGCAACTGACTTTTCTGGCATCGCTGCGTAAATGGAGATACTGGTAGAAAGACCAATGTATGCCCCCAAGAAACGCGGATCGCGATCAACTATAATTTTGAAATATTCTGGAGAGAGAGCATAACCCGTCTGTAAGCGAGCCTCATCGTCACCAAAGTACATTAGGAAGTTCAGAAAGACCCAATCGGCTAACAGATTATCAAAACCAAATGCAGGAGTTTTCTGAAGGAGATTTAAACGCACTTTCTCTGAGGCTACTTCTTTGCGGAGAGCCTCTGGTGAAACTGTTTTAGCGCGGTTGCTTAGACGGTTCAGTTGAGGCACCTGTAGTACCCCAACTGCCACAACACACAACACAGCGACAATAGAGGCTACTATCGATTGACTCAGGTTTTGACGGAATGGTGAGAGCATACACACACTGCTTGGCTAACGCCTACCCAGCTACCGCCAGGGAAATTTGATTGGAGGCGATCGCTAACTGCAAAGGACTGGGTAACTTAAAGATAGCTCTTTCTCAAAAAGCCTCAGCTGTCCCGAAATCGCCAAAGCTCAACGAGCAATCATTTTATACAACCTTAGAGCAGGGTATGGATCAAAATACATCTCCAAAACCCATTCAGCGGATTCTCATCATCGTCTCAGGCATAGCATTTGTTGGCTCTACAGTGTTTGGCATGGCAGGGCTATTCACTAGCGCCTTCCAAGAACCAAAAGACAATGCCAAGACAGCGGCAGCATCGAGAGACTCACAACTGGAAGCGCAGGAGCGCGGCTATGAGCTGGTTTTACAAAGGGAGCCAGACAACCAGGTAGCTCTACAAGGGTTAGTGCAGGCTCGACTCCAAATGAATGATTTGCAGGGTGCTGTTGCACCGATGGAGAAACTCGTCAAGCTAAATCCCGACCGAGCCGAGTACAAAGCACAGTTAGCTGGAATAAAGCAGCGAGTAGGCAAAGAGGGTGAGGTGAGCGATCGCTGAGAAGTTACTCTTCTTTCAGACATGGAGTATTGTTAACTTTCTTATCAACGAGAGAGCAAATATTAAGTAGGTAAGTTTTCCTGCCTATCTAAAACAAAAGCGGTCATTTAGATCAAAATAAAATGACCATATACATAGTTAAAGCCGAGAAAACACTAGACTCATTAAACACCAGATGAAGTTAGATTTTGAGCTATGAACCAGGAACCTCCAGCATCTGAACTTGACCGTCTTATTCCTCCAGAAATCAAGAATGATGAATTTTATGCGGCTATTCAAAGGATTCTTAAGAAAGAAAATATCAAAACAGTTTTAGAAATTGGCTCATCTTCTGGTGAGGGGAGTACTGAAGCTTTGGTAAGGGGTCTCCGAGAAAACCCGAACAAGCCAACGCTATTTTGCCTGGAGATTTCAAAGACTCGATTTGCTGAACTACAAAAACGCTATGCCAATGAAACTTTTGTAAAGTGCTATAACGCCTCCTCTGTTTCTCTAGAAGACTTTCCTTGTGAAAACGAAATCATCCAGTTCTACAACACTACTCCGAGTAATCTCAACTCTTATCCTCTGGAGCTAGTTCTAGGGTGGCTACGCCAAGACCTCGAATATGTGAAAAACGCCGAGGTGCCGTCTAACGGTATTCAAAAGATAAAAGAAGAAAACAATATCGATTTCTTTGATGCGGTATTAATTGATGGCTCAGAATTTACTGGTTCCGTTGAATTAGACCATGTCTATGGAGCAAAAATATTTTTATTAGACGATATCAATACTTTTAAAAACTATAAAACTCATCAACAATTGAGGGACGATAAAAATTATACACTATTAGCTCAAAATAAGTCTATTCGTAACGGGTACTCTATATTTAAAAGAATTGATATTGCAGCTTTTGATTTTGATCAGGAAAAAGCTGAACAGTTACTTGTTAGGAAGCTAGTTGGCACAGGGATGATTGTCTTTGATATCGGAGCCAACGTGGGTGACTATTCTTTCTTATTCAGCAAGCTGGTTGGCAGTTCAGGGAAAGTATATTCATTCGAGCCGACATTGAGTACTTTTCAAAAGCTGCAATACCGAATAACTCAATCTGGCTTAAAAAACATCTATGCCTTCCAGAAAGCCGCTTTTTCAGAAAATATTCAAATAGAATTTAATGAATTTGCAGACGATTATTCCGTCTGGAATAGCATTGGAAAACCCCAAATGGTAGATCCCAAAAATTTGAATAATTATGTTCCTATTGTAAGAACTGAAAAAGTAGAAGCAATTACAGTTGATGTTTTTTGCAAAGAACATAATATAGAAAAAATTAATTATCTAAAAGTTGATGTCGAAGGAGCTGAAAGGGATGTACTTCAGGGAGCAAAAAATCTCTTGTCTAAAAAAGCGATTCGCTTCATTCAATTTGAGATATCCCAAAAAATGTTGGAGGGCTTAAACCGTAAAGCTAAAGATATTTTTGATATTTTAATAGAAAATGGGTATGAATGTCATCAAATAGAAAGTAAGGGTGAGATTGGTCAAATAGTAAATAATTCTGAATCTTTTTATGAAAATTATATAGCGTTTCCTGAGTTTCCAGTCCACTTCTTTACTCTAGTCCTGAATGGGGAACCATTCATCGGTTACCACATTGACGTTTTCAAGCAGTTACCGTTTAGATGGCATTGGCATATTGTTGAAGGGGTTGCTGATCTAAAACATGACACGTCTTGGAGTTTAACACTGGGTGGAAATATAACTGATGCAATCCACTACCAGGGACGCAGCAATGATGGCACTACAGAATATCTAGATGAACTAGCACGTCTGTATCCAGAAAACGTTACAGTTTATCGTCAGCCAGAAAATGTTTTTTGGGACGGAAAACGCGAAATGGTAAATGCCCCTCTTGCCAACATTCATGAGGAATGTTTGCTGTGGCAGGTGGATGTAGATGAATTGTGGACAGTTCAACAACTATGCAACGGACGACAGATATTCATCGAGAATCCAGAGAAAACGGCTGCCTTTTACTGGTGCTGGTATTTTGTAGGAAAAAATTTGGTTATTAGTACTCGTAACTGTTATGCTCAGAATCCTCAACAAGAGTGGTTGCGTACCTGGAGATTTAAACCAGGTGTAGTATGGGCAGCCCATGAACCTCCGATATTAGTTGAACCCTTACCCGATAATCAATGGAGTAATGTTGCGGCAGTTAACCCGTTTTTACATGAAGAGACGGAAGAGTGGGGATTAATTTTTCAACATTTTGCCTATGTCACTCCCAGACAATTGCAATTTAAAGAACAATACTATGGTTATAAAAATGCTGTTTCTCAATGGACAGCGTTGCAGGAACAGGATAAATTTCCTGTTTTACTGCGTCAATATTTCCCCTGGGTTCGAGATGACACGATGGTTGATACCGCAGAGTCCTGTGGAGTCGTACCTATTGCCCACAAAGTAAAAGACAGTGATGTTTGGAAATTTAGACAACTAGACGAGCAGCAAAAACAATCTACAAGACTTCCAGCAGCCTCTCCAAGCATTCTTATAGATGGTGTGTTTTTTCAACTGTATCGAACTGGAATAGCTCGTGTCTGGCAATCCTTGCTGGAAGAATGGGCAGACAACGGTTTTTCTAAGCACATTGTTGTTCTAGATCGGGCTGGAACTGCCCCAAAAATTCCTGGTATTAGATATCGCATTGTACCCCCCTATGACTACAGCAAAACAGATACTGACCGCGAAATGTTACAACAAGTCTGTGATGAAGAAGGGGCTGACTTATTTATTTCAACCTATTACACAACACCCCTATCGACGCCATCTGTTTTCATGACCTATGACATGATTCCAGAAGTTCTGGAAGGGAATCTTGAGATTCCGATGTGGCAAGAAAAGCATTATGGTATCCAACAGGCTTGTGCTTATATTGCAATTTCACAGAATACAGCACGTGACCTTGTTAAATTTTTTCCGCATATCTCTTTAGAGTCGGTAACAGTAGCTCATTGTGGAGTAAAACCTACTTTCTTCCCAGCGAGTCTCGAAGAGGTTAACAGTTTTAAGACTAAGTACGGAATTGCAAAACCCTATTTTATTGCAGTTGGTGGTGGAGGTGGTTATAAAAATACTATTTTATTTTTTAAGGCTTTTGCTCAACTATGTAGTAAAAACAGTTTTGATATTGTATGTACGGGTAGCGGCTCTATATTAGAAGATGAGTTTAGAGCCTATACATCGGGTAGTGTTGTCCACATGCTGCAACTGAGTGATGAGGAATTGAGGGCGGCTTATTCCGGTTCTATTGCATTGGTTTATCCGTCGCTCTATGAAGGGTTTGGATTACCTGTACTAGAGGCGATCGCTTGTGGTTGCCCTGTCATTACTTGCCCCAATGCATCAATTCCAGAAGTGGCTGGAGAAGCAGCACTATACGTGGATGATGACGATGTTGAGGGACTTGCCAATGCTCTTTGTGACATCCAGAAGCCTAGTGTTCGTCAATCATTAATTGCAGCCGGACTTGAACAAGCGAAAAAGTTCTCTTGGTCAAAAATGTCAGAGATAGTTAGTTCTGCCTTGATTAACGCCACTCTCCTGCCGCTAAAGCTGAAGGATATTAATTTAATTGTCTTTCCAGATTGGACTCAACCAGAAGAGGCACTTAGTTTGGAGTTGGAAGGAGTCCTCAAAGCGATCGCAACTCACCCAGATAGAAGTTACATCACCCTACTGGTAGATACCACTGGCATTTCGGAAGAGGAGGCCAATCTCTTGTTGTCCGGCGTGGCAATGAATCTTCTGATGCAAGAAGATTTGGATGTTACTGAGGAAGCAGAAATTTCCCTTGTAGGACAGTTGGGTGAACTCCAGTGGAAAGCACTCTTGCCTCGCATCCAGGCTCGAATTATCTTGGAGCAAGAAAACAAACAAGCGATTGCCCACGCAAGAGCACAAACTCTTCATTCTTTTGAGCTAGAAAACTTAGATAGGCAAACTCGTCAGTTTTTTTTAAATTTGAGTAATCAACTCTTCCAGGCTGGAAGATGGCAAGAGGCGATCGCTCACTATCAAAAACTTCTAGAAACTCAAACAGGAGATGCCGAGCTTTATTGGTGCTTAAGCGAGTGCTTTAGACATTTGAACCTTTACGAGCAAGCTTTTAGGACTCTTCAAGAAGGAATTCGACATCATCCTCTAGCCGGTAGCCTTCACTTCTCCTTGATAATCAACTTGCAGGTAAAAGGGCGTATTCAAGACGCTATCTCAAGCGCAATTACTGCATCAAATATACTGCCCAATGATTATACCTTTAAAATCCTTAAAAATTTATTATTACCAATAATTTACGAGACTCCAGAGGAGATCGGCTTTTATCGTCAGCGGTTTATAAGTGGCTTGCAAGATTTAATTCAGCATACCCTCCTAGAGACTCCTGAAGCTCAAGAGAATGCTCTGGCAGGTATCGGACGCTTCACAAACTTTTACCTACCACATCAGGCACAAAACGACAGAGAGTTGCAACGCCAGTATGGAAACTTAGTGCATAACATAATGGCAGCTAACTATCCAAAATGGGTTGCCCCTTTATCAATGCCTCCACTGAAGGAGAATAACAAAATCCGTATTGGCTATGTTTCAGCTTATCTGCACTCTTATAGTGGGACGCTTTGGTTAACGGGTTGGCTGCGTTACTGCGAATCTCCTTCAAAGACGCTTCGCGAACGCCAAAACTTTGAAATCTACTGTTACTACATAGGGAATGAGCCGGACGCAGTCACCCAACAATTCCAGGAGTACAGTGATGTATTCCACCATATTCCTCATAATTTAGAAGCTGCTTGTGAACAAATAATCTCCGACCAACTGCACATTCTGGTGTTCCCAGAAATTGGGATGAACCCGCAGACAATGCAAATGGCGGCTCTGCGACTTGCACCTGTGCAATGTGTGGCATGGGGACATCCCGTTACCTCTGGTCTGACAACGGTTGATTACTTTTTATCTAGCGATTTAATGGAGCCGGAAAATGCTCAAGAACATTACTCGGAGACGCTAATTCGTTTACCTAACATTGGTGTTTCTTATCCAAAACCCTATGTTCCTCCACTAGCAAAAACTAGAGCAGATTTTCAGCTACGGGATGATGCGGTAATTTATTTGTGTTGTCAAGCGCCTTTCAAGTACTTACCGCAATATGATTTTATCTTTACTGAAATAGCTCACCGTGTTCCTCAAGCTCAGTTTATATTTCTTCGCGGTGAATTACTCAAGCCACGTTTGAGCCGTGCTTTTGCAACAGTTGGTCTCAAGAGCGAAGATTACTGCTTGTTCCTCACCATACCAGAGCGGGTTGATTATCTAATGATTAACTTGCTTTCAGATGTTTACCTTGATACTCTTAGCTGGTCTGGTGGTAACACTACCCTAGAGGCGATCGCTTGCAACCTACCCATCGTTACCTATCCAGGAGAATTTATGCGGGGTCGTCACTCTTACAGCTTCCTCAAAATGATCGGAGTGACAGACACAATTGCTCAAAATGAAGTCGAATATATAGAGATTGCTGTTAAATTAGGGCTAGATCCAGCTTGGCGACGCAACATTGCAGAACGAATGAGCCAGAGTCATGACCGTCTCTATGACGACACAACCTGTGTTTATGGTCTTGAAACCTTCTATAAACAGGTTGTTCAGGAAAATCTTAGACATTAGTTAACAAGGTATGGTCTTTTTGGAACAGTAGCTTAACGACTACATCGATTGATTGAGTAGTCAATTTACAGCTTTAACATACCTCTGCCACATCTGCTCGTAGGCATTTTCCATTTCACGGGTAAACTGCTTTGCATTCCACAAGGGTGCTGTTTGTCTTGATTGTCGCAGTTTCCAAGAGATTTGCTGCCGCAACGCCGCATCTTTGCCTAAGCGGATACCCCACTCTACATATTCTTCATCAGTCCCGGCAATGCCTTCTGTTATGCCAGCATTCATCATCATGGTATAGCTATTACGAGCAGCGAATTGCTCACCGACTCGCGTGACTAAAGGAATCCCCATCCAGAGAGTTTCCAGCGTTGTGGTTGCTCCGTTATAGGGGTAGGTATCGAGTACCACATCAGCAATCCCCAAATTAGCCCGGTGAACCGCTTCCGAGACAACTGTTGGTAAAAATCGGAGGCGATCGCTTTTTACCCCTACCTCCTCAGCTATCTGGATAAATATACTTTTTATAGATTTTTGGTCAGCTCCACCTTTAATTAAGAAGTAGCTATTCGGTACCTCTTTTATAATCTGCATTTGCAGTCGTACTGTGTCAGGATGCCGCTTATACCCCCTTTGAGCACTCAGATACACAACCGCGTCACTTTCAATCTCTAACTCGTCACGACGTAAAGACGGCACCCCTACCTCAAATCCATCTACGGCTATGTAGCTTTGGGGTAAGCGCCAGATTTTTTCACTGTAATAGTCCTGAGCGGAGTCTGGTAAAACATAAGGGTCTGCAATAAAGTAATCCACACTGGGAATTCCAGATGCATCCCAACCTAACCAAGTCACTTCAATGGGTGCGGGTTTGAGAGTCATTACCTCACAGCTCAGGTCTAGCGTCAGACTATCTAAATCAATCAAAATATCGATTTCATCTTGATAGATCTGCTCAGCCATTTCCAGAACATCTTTCGATTTGTAGACCTGAGGAAACTGATGGAGATACCATTGGTGTAAAGCGTCATTGACCGGATCACAAATTATAAAATAGCCATGTATTTGAAAGCGATCGCGATTATGATGCTGCAACAGCCAGCGGGCTAGCCAACCCACGGAATGATTTCTGAAACAATAAGATAGATAGCCAATTTTTAACGGTCTAGCCGAAGCAGCCAAATGTCTGCGCTCTTTGTGTCCCTGACGATATCGCTCGACTGGCTCCTTCGCATAAATTTCAATATTGGCTTGACAAAGTTGAGCTACTTGATTTTGAATTTTCCGGAAATTTTGGGGGAAATCTTCAAAGTACGGCAAGAAGAACGTTGAATTAATCAGTCGGGTTACAGCAACCGGCGGAAGATCCAACGGTTGTGACTCGATCAGCCCTTGGAGTTGCAATTTATGCCGTTGCTGTACCCCACACGCTTCTTCCCAATGCCCACCTGTGGACATTAACCCCCGGAGCAGCGTGTGATTAGCAAAAACTTTTTCCCTTAATTCTTCAGAAACGGAATAGACTAATTCAGCTATCTCTATAGCTTTTTCATATTCCTCAGCATATTGATAAACCCCTGATAAATGCCGCAGCAGTTCAGGATGTTTCCCATCTAAGCGCAAACACAGTTGAATAAAGCTTATTCCTATATGTGGCTGTTTTTTAGAATAAGAGATGTCAATAGCTATTTCTAGCACGGTACTGAGAAACCTCAATTCCTGAGTTTCTTCCTGGATAAACCCTATACAAGCTTCCGCCAATTCCAATGTCGAGGGGTGAAACCAAGCGTAATCTAAAACACGCTTTAGCACTGATATCAATAGCTCCCAATTCGGTGCTACCCGTGGCTCTCCTCGGAGGATTTCCAGCACCCCGAAATCGCTGAGTTCCTCACCCGTATAAGTCTCCAACTGAATTGCTAACTGAATCAGATGCAGCAAATTGTTGATATCGGTGGGACAAATTTCCCGCAGTTGCTGCCGAATTGTCCATGCCACAGAATCATCTTCCTGCGCTTCCCGCTTTGTTGCCTCTTCTTGCAGAACTAAACTCAATTGGGCAGTCCATTCCTCAACCTCCTCAGGTTCGCCCTCCATCATCGCCATCAACCAAGTGGTTTGGGCTTCTACCGCTTGCCCCTGCAACAACAGCGCCAGTCCCAAATGCCAATAGTTGGATTTAACCTCAGGTTCTGCTAAGATGGCTTGTTCATAAAGGCGAGCTAGCCCAGCATAATCTCCTTTGCTAATGCATTGATGGACTTGCTGCTGCCAAGGCTCGGACGCTGTCAAAGCGGGTTCAGGATTCATCGAAAATTCGCTGATAAAGCTAGATTAAGACCAAGTACAACTTTTTTGAGTTGGCGATTAAAATCTCCACTGTGCCAGATAAAAAAAGCCAGCCCCAGCGGAGCAAGGCCAAAACCATTAGACTTCTTGCAAAAGTTGAAACTACCCCCATCGCGTCCCCCATCTTCCTAGGGGGGTGGAGGGAAACTAGCTCCCTTAACTTTGGAAATCATGCGCTCCCGTGAAAGGGCGTTAGCGAAGTGGTAGCGAGGAACGAGCGTCAGCATTTGGAAAGAAAAATCCTGGTTTTTGCCTCTAATCTATCGCCCAAATGCTTCTCCCCTACAGCATCCTGGGACTTATGGGTAATGGATAGCCTTACCAAGGGGAGGGGTTGGGAGGGGTTCCAAGGATTTATGCAAGAGGTGTATTGGTGTTAACTTAAAGCTGAAACGCCATTGGTCGTGCTAGAGTAGATTCCCCCAACCCCCCCTTGGAAAGACAGGGCTGATTCATTTTCGCAAAGAAGTCTGCCAGGGGTTGAAACCCCTGTCTAATAGCTAAAGTCCTCTCAAGAGGACTAATAATCAGTCGTTGAGTCGTCTTTAGACCACTTGAGCTATTAGTGAGAGGAGAATGAATCAGCCTACCCTTAGAAAGGGGAGCTAAGATTCCAGGTTCCCTTGATGGTTTGGGAGCTAATATTCCAGTTCCCCCCTTAAAAAGGGGGGCTAGGGGGGATCGAGAGTCTATAGCGTTGACGAAACGATTGGGCATTAGCTTACCCGTCTTGGTTTTTCCCTTAAGTTGACATCAACGCTTTCTTTCCTCTCTTATTGACACTCATGCTTGCTAAAGCCGCAGTGATTCTTGGGCTTCGTGCCATTAGCTACCTTTGCCCAAATCCTTAAAGCCAGTTGGGCATGTACTTGTATTACCGCTTACAGGCGCCAAACCATTCGCTGCGGCAACGCCTGCTGGACCAGTAGGGACTGTCTCACAGAGCAAAGCAAGGGTTCCGGCTTCACTGGTTGCTGCACTACCGCCTAGAGTCGTTGTATAGTTTTGTCCAGCATAGGATTTAAGCGTGGCTCCATTCGCCAATGCTAGGTTGTTGACGGTTGGAAATAGCCCTCCAGAAGCAGTACCGGGCTTGATACTGTATTTGTAATTTACCGTCTGGCTTTTTATTCCAAGACCCAATTGTACTAGATCGGTGGCGAAGGAATTTCCTTCTAGATAGTAAGCCTGTTGGGCACGGTTGGCGGCACCAATATTCTGTCTAGCTTCAGCCTGCTTACCTTTATTCACCTGAGACAGCAGCGAAGGTAGGGCAATAGCGGCCAAAATACCAATAATGATGATCACGACGAGGAGTTCAATCAGGGTAAAGCCTTGATCCTGCTGTTTTTTCTGGTTTAGGTGTTGCAGGAACTTGGCTTGAAATTCTAGTTTCATGAGAAGTCTCTCCTTGAGGGGGGGGATGCAAGATGTTTCACTCTCTAGCTGTAACTTACCCAGTTGTTCCCCCTTTCCTATCACCCGCCTAAAAATTTCCCTTGGGGATGTGCCGGGGCCCTCAGGGTTGACGCTCCAAAAGCAGATAGCCAGAACGCTCCAGCCCCATCAGTGTAGCACTGACAATTTCAAAAACCTCTGACTGGGACGTTGGCTCCAAGGTAACAGGATGCAGGGGACGCAACTTCTGCCATCGCTCCACTAGTGAGGGCATCGACTGAGCTTCCTCCCACAAGGGCAAGAGGCAAGCGGCAACAGAACTGTCTACCAGGGTTTGCTCTCCAGTAACCGGCAGATACTTACTGATTTCAAACAAGTTGAATTGGGTGGTAGACTTGACAACTTCTTCTTTCACCGCTGGCGTTTTCAGCTGAGGATGTAAATGGACTTTGGCTTCCTGCCAATCAGAGGACTGCCACTCAGCAACGGGTACAAAGGGTTGGGCTTGATTGGGATGCCCACACCAGAAGTCTAGTAGCCGGTGGATGGGATGTAACAGCTCAAATAAATGCAGTTGCTGTTCTACTGAGATTTCTGGCAAGCTGATAGCGAGAAACACCGGCAAGTTGTCTGGATCTTTGAACAAATCCATTAATTTCCATTGCCGCCAATTCAGCATGCTGATAAATTCTAGGTCGGCATCTCTCAAGGCAGCAAATAAATCAGGAATTGTGTATCCTTTGTCTCCCTGGAAGAGATAGTTCATCAACACATCCTGCTTTTTATTTTCTCCTTCTTCATAATTTGGATTCCAAACTTTGGTTTTGAGTTCAACCCCGTCTTTCAAAGCTTTCAGTGTTTCTAGGGCAATATCAATCTCAACCTCCTCGGGATTACTATCCATCAACCCCATCATCCGGAAGACTTCTTGAATGCGGAAATAGTAAACTCGCTGAAGTGAACTATGAAGATTGCTACGAATAATCCCCCTGGGCTGAAGAACTGACTTCATTGCCTTTAGAGCAACAGCGGGTTCAGGAAAGAGGTAAAGCAATTCATCACAATTAATGTAGTCAAACTTTAAATCTAGATTTGGTAAATCATAAATAGAAAGTGAATGAAATTCTCCCCTTTCAATTCCATGATATTCAAAGCGTTTTCGGGCTAAATCCAGCGACTGTTCTGATATATCAACCCCAACAACTTTTGCTCCAGGGTTGGCTTCGGCTAAAACTAATGATTTGTATCCTGTGCCACATCCCGCATCTAAAATTACTTTCCCTTCAGTCCTAGTAACTTCTTGGTATCTTAAATAGTAAGAGGTTACTAAATTGTGAAAGTATAGAGAGGCAGTATCATTTTTCGGAGAATGATCGACTTCAATTCTGGGATAGGGTCCAAAGTCAAATTGCTGACGAATTTTTCCTAGTAATTCAGAATCCTGGCTATCCATTTTTACTTTTTCCTACACTCCTACAAGGAATTTACCCGATTGAGTTTGGCTTTGTCGTACTACCTTATGGTAAAAAACCGTTATACTAGGTTTAAGCGTAGTCGTTATGAGTTTGTTTAGCTTATGTCCAACCCAAGTGTAGAAAATCTAGTAATCATTGGCTCTGGTCCGGCTGGATATACTGCTGCCATCTATGCGGCACGGGCGAATTTGAAGCCTGTGGTGTTTGAAGGTTTTCAAGCTGGCGGACTCCCTGGCGGTCAGCTGATGACCACGACGGAGGTGGAGAACTTTCCCGGCTTTCCGGAGGGAATTACAGGACCGCAGCTGATGGACAGGATGAAAGCGCAGGCAGAGCGCTGGGGAGCAGAGTTATACACAGAGGATGTCACCTTTGTTGATTTGAGCCAGCGTCCTTTTATTGTCCGCTCTGAGGAACGGGAAGTTAGAACTCACAGCATTGTAATTGCTACTGGTGCCACAGCGAAACGGTTGGGATTACCTAGCGAAAAGGTGTTCTGGAGTCACGGGATCTCAGCCTGTGCCATCTGTGATGGGGCAACCCCGATTTTCCACGGTGCGGAACTAGCTGTAGTCGGAGGCGGTGACTCAGCGGCTGAGGAAGCAGTGTATTTGACCAAGTATGGCGATCGCGTTCACTTGCTGGTACGCAGCAACAAGATGCGGGCAAGTAAAGCGATGCAAGACCGGGTTTTGAATAACCCTAGGATTAGGATTCACTGGAACAGTGAACCCGTAGATGTCTTTGGTGAGAATGGTCGGATGATGGGCATGAAACTCCGCGATACTCAGACGGGTGAGGAGAGAGACCTGCACGTTAAGGGACTATTTTACGCGATCGGTCACACACCAAATACCTCTTTGTTTAAGGGGCAGCTGGAATTGGATGATGTGGGTTACATTGTGACGAAGCATGGGTCAGTAGAGACGAGCGTGGAAGGTGTCTATGCTGCTGGCGATGTTCAAGACCATGAGTTTCGTCAGGCAATCACCGCTGCTGGGACTGGCTGTATGGCAGCAATGTTAGCCGAACGTTGGCTTTCAGTTCATGGTCTGATTCAGGAGTATCACCTTCCTCAGATGCCGTCGTCCGAAACACCACCAGAAGCTGAAATAACTGAAGAGAAGACGACAGCGACAGCACAAGAGGTGTTTAATCTAAACAACACGCGCCATGAAGGGGGCTATGCGCTGCGGAAGCTTTTCCATGAAAGCGATCGCCTGCTGATAGTGAAGTATGTCTCGCCCAACTGCGGCCCTTGCCACACCCTGAAGCCGATTCTCAATAAGGTGGTGGATGAATTTGATGGCAAAATTCACTTTATCGAAATTGACATTGAGAAAGACCGAGATATTGCCGAGAATGCTCAGGTTACAGGGACACCCACGGTGCAGTTCTTTAAGGACAAGGAATTAGTCGAGCAACTTCAAGGCGTGAAGCAAAAGAGCGAGTTCCGCAAGGTGATTGAACGCTATCTGCCAACAGGCGTTTCAGCGGCTAAGTAACGTCAGCCTCGTGGGAATACTCCGCTGAGTTACGCTGGGTTTGACTGAAGGCTTTTACTCAGTTGACCCAGCTAGTTTAATCTAAAATCTCTCTGTTAATCTTCAAAACTTCCCCTTCCTACGTTTGGCGTTACTGAGGGCTTCGTTTTGTGCCAGCTGTTTCTTGAGAGCGATCGCCTCAATTGCTACCCTTAAGAACCTATCCGAAAAGTAGATTTAAGAGATTTGAAACCACAGATGTAGACGCGAAGCGGCTTGCCGAAAGCGTTGCTCGGCGAAGCCTAGGCTACACAGATGAACACAGATATTTCTTCTCGTCAGGTCCGTGCCTATGATTTTTCGGATAGGCTCTAAGTATCTACACTCAAGCCTAAACATCAAATGGACAATTCCTTAGAGTTGCTAACTAAGCCTGTTTTATCCCTCTGTATGATTGTCAAAAATGAAAGAGAGAATTTACCTCGGTGTTTAGCTAGCGCTCAACCTTATGTCGATGAAATAGTTGTCATCGATACAGGTTCTCAGGATTGTACACCCGAAATTGCTATCCAATTTGGGGCAAAAGTTGAGTACTTCGAGTGGTGTGATGATTTTGCGGCTGCTCGTAATTATTCCCTTTCTCAAGCTTCGGGTGACTGGATTTTAGTACTAGATGCGGATGAGGAGCTTGTCGTTAATTCCGAAAACTTTTTAGAACAAATAAATGGTAGACCGGAATTTTTGATGTTCTCTTTAATCAGAACCGAAGCCAATGATCAAGAAGGAATGACCCCTTTACATACTATCAGATTATTTCGTAACCTTCCAGAAATTAAATACGTCAACCGCTTTCATGAGCAGTTAATATATCAGGGAGAAGTTATTAGTGAGCAGCTAGTCGGTCAACTAGAGAGTCTTAGGATTTTACACTACGGCTACCTTAAGGAACAGGTACAACAAAAAAATATAAATCGTAATATCCCAATCTTAGAGCGCACCAGACAGGAAGAAGGTCTGAGCCTCATGCTTCTGTACTGCCTCGCGGGGATGTATGCGGATACACAGCAGACAGAGAAAGCCCAAGAGTGCTATTCAGAAGCCTTTGATAGGCTGCTCCCAAATCTGACGGATGGAACAGCACCTGATGAATTGGCCTTCGTTCCCTCTTTGATTTTTACCCTGGGAGTGCAATCTCTCCAACAGGAGGATTATGAAACGGCAAGAGTACTTTGTCAGCGTGGACTTGAATGGTGTCCCACTTACCCACCCTTGAACTATCTGGCTGGCGCTACTATAAGAGCTTTAGGCTTTCCTCTAGGGGCAGTAGCTTATTTTGAAAATTGTCTTCGTTTGGGTCGAGAAGACAACTACTACAAGGGTGAACCGTTTGAACAAAGTTACATGACTATATATCCGGCCTATGATATGGGTTGCATCTACATTGATCTGGAACGCCTACAGGAAGCTTTAGCAGCATTTGAACTGGCGCTGTCTTTTGAGGCGAACTTTACAGCCGCTCAGGAAAAAATAGATAAAATCAAGCAATTCTTAGATACTCAGGCATAGCTTTTACACAACGGTTGCTCGATGACCCCAACCAAACTCCGCTTCCCCCAGTTTCTACGTTTTTCTGGACGTCCGACGCTCTCAATGTATTTGATGGGAGTGGGACTAGTCATTACCGTTTTCTTCGTATTAATAGCAATTCTCGCTCCCACATTTCAAGCTTGGGGATGGCTGCAAGACCCAACGGCGTCACTGATTAACCCGATTGATGAGCCGCCGGGAGGCAAGTACTTGTTCGGTACCAGTCGCCAGGGTTATGATGTCTTTTCTCGGACTTTGTTTGGCTCTCAAGCTGCCTTGCAAGTAGTGATTCTAGCAACAACACTAAGTCTGCTCATCGGCGTTCCCTTGGGCTTGGTCAGTGGTTATCTGGGTGGCAGGCTGGATCGGGTGTTGCTATTTTTGATGGATACGATTTACACTCTGCCGGGACTACTGCTATCAGTGACCCTAGCATTTGTGGTAGGACGGGGCGTATTGAATGCCGCGATCGCACTTAGTATTTCCTATATCCCCCAGTATTATCGGGTAGTCCGCAACCACACTGCTAGCGTTAAAAACGAACTATTCATCGAAGCGGCTCAAGCGATGGGCGCTTCCACACAAACCGTTTTGTCTCGCTACCTGTTTCTCAACGTGATTCAGAGCGTGCCAGTGCTGTTTACCCTTAACGCCGCTGACGCTATTTTGATCTTAGGCGGCTTGGGATTTTTGGGACTGGGACTGCCAGAACAGACGCCAGAGTGGGGTCATGACTTACGTCAGGCACTCGATGCTCTACCCACTGGGATTTGGTGGACAGCCCTTTTCCCTGGGCTTGCCATGACGTTGATGGTGGTAGGGCTATCGCTGGTAGGAGAAGGGTTGAGCGAGTTTATCAATCCCAAATTGCGAAAGCGTCTTAATGGGTAATCGGTAATGGGTAATGACCAATGACCAATTACCAGTTAAACCATAAGGGGGTCATCAAAACGGATTTGATATTACGCCAAATCAGAAGTAAGTTCTGCTATGTATTGTTGGATTAGCTCAACACTCTGATAGTCTACCAGGGCTTCTCGTCGCTCTGCTTCTTCTCGCAGCACTTGCAATAGCTCTGCTGTCCAGGACTTGACTTGCTCTGGCTCCCCGTTGACCATCGCCAACATCCAAGTAGTTTGGGCTTCCATCTCTTGACCCTGTAAAAGGAATGTCAAACCGAGATACCAGTAGCTTGACCTAACCGTAGGATAAGCCTCAATCACTTGTTCATACAGAGTCGCCGCTTGACCATACTCACCTTGAATCAGGTATTGGTATGCCTGTTGTTGTAAATCTGCACAACTAGCAGCCATTGACACCAATGGCACCTGAGAACCTACAACAGCAGTCTTGGCACAAAGACTACTCAACCATTGCACCCACTGTTCAGCTCGAACTGACCAAGTATATGAGCTGTTAACATACTCAACCTGCCGCCTCAGATGAGTTTCGGAATCTGTAGTGTTTGTGGCTGTACATTTTGTCAGCACCTGGACGGTTTCTTCAACAAAACGGTCTTTGTACACTTCCCAGTCGCCTTCAATCGATATTAAACGGGCAAATCCAGCTGTTGTTTCCGGCAGTGCCCCCAAGTTACTACTAACAATCCAGCAACCACTAGCCATTGCCTCCATCACAGCAATACATGAGGTTTCGGCGAAGGTGTTGGGGTAGGCTAATAGCATGACAGACTGGAGTTCACGGGCAAGCTCTGGTTGTGGCAGAGAACCAATGTATTCTACGCCTTCAGTTTCCCGGCACTGGCGATAGAGTGAACCGTAATCAAACTCATCCTCGGTTTGAGAAACCTGGTAGACCTTCATGCTAGAAAACACCTTTAGCCTTGTTCCAGGTATGGCACTACGAATTTTAGGGAAAACCTCCAGCAGGAGATCAAGGCCTCGAAAGGGGGTACTTGTGTAAGCAAGAACTGGAGGCTGGGACTTGTGGGGGAGGATGGGGGACTCAGTGGGGAAAATTCCACAGAAAGAAGGTGCGATCGCGTTGCGTAGAACCCCGCTACGAGTTAAGTTAATACCAAAGTGTTCCTGGAAGCGATCGCGCTGCCAATCACTGACAAAAGCAAAGTTATCATAGACATCTCGCTCAGCAGGGTTCTGCAACTCCTGCACAGCTGGCTGGTCATGAGCATGTTGAGTCCAGAGAATCAGACGAGTATTGTCTCCAATCAAAGACCTGAGTTGCATTCCTTGTCCTGCCAGATTTAGCACAATCAAAGCATCAAGCGACTGTAGCAGTTGCACAGGCACAGCATCCAAGGACAAGCACATCACGTTACGGGATATTCCAGGAGCTGAGGTATGATTCACTAAAAATACCTCATGTCCCTGTTGAGCCAGTGCCTCAGCCAGGTAACATAGAGCTGACTCAGAACCTCCTAGTGCCATTTGGTAGGCACTGTCAATCTTGTAGTCCCAAGCTATAAAGTCGGCAAATGCAATTTTCATGAATTTACTCCCAAAACAAACTAGCCTTTCTCAAGGACAGTGACCGTTCTGGGTAAGATTTGTTACTGTAAATGTTAAATCTTTAATACTGCCCTTTCTGACATCATTAACAGGGACAAACCTATCTTAGCAGAGGGGCATATCGGACTAAATCCATTATATAATTCCCAATCTTTATCGTTCAAGCAGCCTTATGAATCCTAGTCGCGAACACTTTATGCAGACTGAATTTCTTCCTAAAAACCAGGAAGAAATAGAACCTTACTTCGGAGCTTTTTTCAAATTCATGCGAAGGTCACTAGTTGCAGGAGGTTCAGAGTTAGGTCTTGGCATGACTCTCTTTTCCTTGGCAGTCAGTATCAAAGCCGTGAATATAATCGAGATTGGGCGTTTCAAAGGATTTTCCACGCTTTGCTTGGCTAGTGCCTTAAAATTTCTAGATATAGGATGGCAGGAACCGCTGCAACACAAGCAACGCCCGGATATAAACTATGAGTATTTTGAAAAAACTCAAGAACGAAAATTATTTTCAATAGATTTGTTTCCCACTGAAGAAGCAACAACCTTGATTAAAGAGGCTGAGCTAACTCAATACGTAGATTTCATCAATCAACCCTCAAATGAGGTGAATATTCAGGAGGAAGTGGACTTAATATTTATTGATGGAGACCACAGCTACGAGGGATGTAAAGAGGACGTATTGCATTACGTACCCTGGAATTTACGAGCCGGTGGCTATTTTATATTACATGATTATTTTGGTTGGTACGACGAGCAACAACGAAATAATTCTCCAGTGAAAAAAGTTATTGATGAAATCATTGCTGAGGGGATTTTTCAGCACATCATGATGGATACTGGGTATCAGTCTTTTGTTGTTTTTAGAAACCCAAATCCTAACATTGATGATTAGAGTAGGTGGGCTTCCTATATGGATTTTGTAATTGGTATCGATTTAGGCGGGACGGCGATTAAGCTGGGGCGGTTTTCTCAGGATGGGACTTGCTTACAGTCTTTAACTGTGGCAACGCCCCAACCGGCAACACCCACGGCTGTTGTGGAGGTGATGGTGGAGGCGATAGCTCACCTCGACCCCAAACAAAAGGAGATCGCGGCGATTGGCGTCGGCACTCCTGGACCTGCTGATGCAACGGGTCGGATTGCTAGAGTCGCCATTAACTTAGCAGGCTGGCACGATGTTCCTCTGGCTGATTGGTTAGAAGCCAAGACAGGTTACCCTACTGTTCTCGCCAATGATGCCAACTGTGCGGGTTTGGGAGAAGCTTGGTTGGGTGCGGGTCGCCGATTTCGCAATCTGATTTTGCTGACATTAGGCACCGGGGTTGGGGGCGCAATTATTTTGGATGGCAAACTCTTCACGGGTCATCAGGGTGCTGCGGGTGAGTTGGGGTTAATTACCTTGAACCCGGATGGCCCGATGTGTAATAGCGGTAATCAGGGTTCTCTGGAGCAATATCTCTCAGTTCAGGCAATTCGACGCCGTACTGGCAAAGAACCAGCTGAGTTAGGTGCCATGGCGAGAGACGGTAACAAGTTCGCTCTAGAATTCTGGGAAAGCTATGGACGTGACTTAGGCACTGGACTGGCAAGTCTCATCTACGTTCTGACGCCGGAAGCAATTGTCATTGGCGGCGGTGTCAGTGCAAGTGCCGAATTTTTCTTCCCTGCTGCTTTGGCAGAAATCGAGCGACGGGTGCTTCCTAGTTCCCGTGCTGGTCTACAGCTACTCAGGGCTGAGTTGGGCAATCAGGCAGGGATGGTTGGTGCTGCTAAATTGGCTTGGCAAAAGGTTGAAGTGAGTAGTCACGAGTTAAGCCCGAGGCTTTAGCCCCTATTTTCAGATTAGACCCCTTGAGCTGCCGCTCGCAACAATTGGATGAAAATCTCTTTCTCCAACGCCCGACGCCCGACGCCCGACGCCCTAGTTCCTATTTTCAAGATAGATGCTGCCTAAGTCCTCCCTAAAATTTCCTGACAGCAAGCAATAATCGCTGTCAAAAGGAAAGGAAAGTGTGGT
>CBDTXL010000016.1:0-36143 GCA_965364435.1 uncultured bacterium | reverse complement strand
ATACCAGTCAGCCGCCGTGGTAATGGAGGAGTTGCAGCGACTAAAGGGTTGAAGGTTGGTGAAGGGTTGAAGGTTGATAGCGTAGCGGTAGCGAGTCTTCGAGCGTCAGGTTTGGAAGAGTTGAGGGTTTGGCATTTCTCATCAGTCTTCTCACCTGCAACCCAACTTTCAACCTGTTAACCTTCAACCTGCAACCTGCAACCCAACCTTCAACCCTTCAACCAACCTCAAACCCCTTCTAAGCCCAGATAACTAAACCTGTCTCATAAGGACTTGAGAGATAGTCATGTTTGGGCAACACCCGCAGAGACAAGCCCTGTAAGCCACTAGCGCTGTAGATGACATCAGCGATATAAATGCTACAGTTTTGCTCATCGGTTCCTTGGTAATCCATTGGAACTGGTAGACCATTGACAATCTGCCCATCGGCGTTTATAGCGCCCTGGTAGAGTTCCACCTGGACATCATTAGAGGTCAGCCCTGCCAGATTAATTCGGGTTTTGACGGCGACTGCTTGGTTGACAGCGATCTCAGCTGGTGCAGCAATGTCCACATCTTCAATTTTGATATCGTACCAGCGTTCAAACAGTTGTCGCTTCCAGCTAGCTAACTCCTTCGCTGGTGTGTAGGCATCGCTCGTCATCGCAAAGTAGCGATCGCTTGCTGGGAAATACGCACGTATAGCGTAATCCCTCAGCATCCGGGCGGTGTTGAACATCGGACAGTTGAGGTGGATGGCGTCTTTCATCTTCGCCACCCACCCCCTCGGCACGCCTTCGGCGTCGCGCTCATAGAACAAGGGCACAACTTCCTGCTCTAGCAAGTCGTAGAGCGCGTTGGCTTCTACCTGGTCCTCATAGTTGGGGTCATCGTATGTTTCCCCATGACCGATTGGCCAGCCGGTGCGGACATAATCAGCCTCGTCCCACCAGCCATCGAGGATGCTGACATTGGGTAGACCATTCATCGACGCCTTCATTCCAGAGGTTCCAGAGGCTTCCCGAGGCCGTCGGGGAGTGTTCAACCAGACATCGCAACCCGCAACCATTAGCCGCGCCAGATGGATGTCGTAGTCGGGAAGGAAAACCACATGGTCGCCAATCCCCGCTTCCCGAATTTGGTGGATGATTTCGCGGATTAACTCTTTACCGGGGGTATCCTTGGGATGGGCTTTGCCAGCAATGACAAACTGCAATTGCCGGTCTTTGTTGCCCCTCATGATTTTCTTAATCCGATCCATGTCGCGCATGAACAAGTTTGCCCGCTTGTAGGTGGCAAACCGACGGGCAAAGCCAAAGGTCAAGACGCTAGGGTCGAGGACTTCGTGGGCTTGAGCGATTTCAGCTGGGGTTGCGCCGCGATCGCGCAGATGTTTCTGCATCCGCTCCCGCACATACACCACCAATTCCGACCGGCAGCGCTCGTGATTGCGCCACAACTCCTCATCAGGAAGTGAAGCAACACGCTCCCATAGTGGGTCATCAGTACCTTTCTCCGACCAGCTAGGTCCTAGGTAGCGGTCATACAGCTCTTGAGTGGACTTTGCCACAACGCTACGAGCATGTACCCCATTCGTAATGGCGGTAATCGGCACTTCCACCAGTGGAAGGTTCGCCCATAGCCCATGGAACATCACCCGTGATACTTCTCCATGTAGCTGGCTGACCCCATTGGTAAAGCTTGAGGTTTTGAGGGCGAGGGCTGCCATGCTAAAGGGGGATTCCAAATTGCCGGTGTCTTCTCGACCCAGCGCTAGAAATTCCTCTCGCGACAAGCCAAAGATGTTGGCGTAGTGTCCAACATAGTACATCGCCTTATCGGGGGGGAAAAGGTCAAACCCAGCCGATACAGGCGTATGAGTGGTGAAAACCTGCGTCGAGTGCGCCACCTGTTTGGCTTCGGCAAAGCTCAGTCCATCTTTCTGGATTAGTTGGCGGATGCGCTCTAGGATTAAAAATGCGGAGTGACCTTCGTTGAGATGATAGACCGTAGGTTTATATCCCAAAGCTTGTAGCGCTCTGACCCCCCCAATCCCCAACATCATCTCTTGGTGAATCCGCATATCCAAGTCACCGCCATACAGATGGTCAGTGATGTCGTGGTCGTAGGGATTGTTCGGTTTAATGTTGGTGTCGAGCAGGTACAGGGGCACGATTCCCACTTGCACGCGCCAGACACGGGCATAGACGGTGCGCCCTGGATAGTCTACTTCGATCCGCAGCTCTGAACCATCGGCATTACGCTCCAGGTGTAGCGGCATATTGTAGAAGTCATTGATCGGGTAGCGTTCCTGCTGCCAGCCATCGGCGTTCAGGTATTGGGCAAAGTAGCCTTCCTGATAAAGCAAACCGACGGCAACCAGGGGTAGACCCAGGTCAGATGCTGATTTGAGGTGGTCACCGGCGAGGACGCCCAAGCCCCCGGAATAAATCGGGAGGCAATCCACCAAACCAAACTCGGCGCAGAAGTAGGCATAGCATTCATTTGCCTCGCTTTTGCCGCGATGTTTGCGATACCACGTCCGCTCTTTGAGGTAATCGTCCAATTGTCGGGACGCCCGTTCCATTTGGGCAAGAAAGCCTTCATCTTCCGCGACTTCAGTGAGCCGTGCTTGGCTGATGGTGCCCAGCATCAAGACTGGGTTGTGGCGGCTAGACTCCCACAGGTCGCGGTCTAGGCGTCGGAATAAATCTTTTGTCTCTACATTCCAATCCCAGTGCAGGTTGTAAGCCAGCTTCCGTAAAGGTTCGAGCTGCTTGGGCAGGGAAGGAGAGACGTTAAAGGTGCGAATCGGCTGCATAGAGCGACAAAATCCCTAGTCTTACACGGATAATATTTTGTACATACTTCTGCCAAAAGTTAGATACTTTTAATACTGTTTTAGTCAACAACTGATGACTCTTGGTTTGTCAATCAGATTTTGACGGGTTGTAGAGACGCGAGATCTCGCGTCTCTACAACTTGGATCATGAATTTATGTAACAAACAAGAAAAATATTGACAAAAAAACAATTATATGTATAAAAGCTAGGGTGACTTACCGAAGCCATACTCCGCCTCCCAAGCCAAAAAGGAAGCCACCTTTGGGTATGATTATGAAAGTTGTTGCGTTTTGCAACGCATAAGACATTCAGCTCTTCATAACTCTGGGAGATATCAATATGCTCACCCTCAAAATTGTTGTCTATATCGTTGTTAGTATCTTCGTTGCATTATTTGTGTTTGGCTTTTTGTCAAACGATCCGGCTCGTAACCCCAAAAGACGGGATTTAGAGTAAATAGCTTTCTTCGGAGCCTGCCGAAGAAAGCTGATCGCTCCATCCCTCAATCTGTTAAAGGGGCGAGGCGTGCATCGCCTTGGCAGAGTTCAGCGCGGTGATTGGTCACGTTTCGGAGCTTTCCCTTCGACTCTTACTGTTGAAAGATGCCCCAACCAGTTCAACCGCCTGAAACACCTGCAATTATTCAATCTGTAACCGCTGAAGATGCAGATCCCCCAGATAAATCTTCAAGTGGGAAGCTTGAATCGGTACAAACCCGAACGCTTCCAACGGGGGTACTCGCTACACCAACCCCACCAGAAAACTTTGCCCCTGAGTCTTCCTCATTATTAACGGCTGCCAAAAGCGCTGCCCTACTCGGTCCTCCGATTTCCGTAGGTTATTCCCTGCAAAGAACACCCGTGGCGACACAAGAGTTGCAAGTTAGCAAGTTGAACGTTGTTAGCGACAGCGTTGCGGGGCGCGATAGCGCACAAGTGGGGCGTAGCCCAAGTTCCAATCTTCAACCTTCCAATCTTCAACATTCAAACCTGACGCTCGAAGACTCGCTACCGCTACGCTATCAACCTTCAACCTTTGGTACACCAAACGTCAAGCGTCTAGTGACTCAAGAGCGCACAGGAGAGGTCAGAGAATTTGAGTTTACTGTCCCAACACCAGCGACTCAACCCTTACCAGATGAAACAGTCGCACCGCCACCCGCTACAGGGGAGGCAGCACCTCAACCCCCTGCCAGCCCTGGTTCGGAGACTACCGTACCCATCACTCCCTTCACTACTGGCGGCGTGATTGAACTGACCGCAGATCGGCAGGAGTACGATGAGCAGCAAAAAGTAATTACGGCTCAAGGCAATGTCATGTTGCGGTTTCGGGAAGCGTTACTGGATGCTGACCGTGTCCAAGTAAACTTGCAAAATCGTCTTCTCGTCGCCGAGGGCAATGTTGCTCTGACGCGAGGAAGGCAGGTGCTGCGGGGTCAACGATTTGAGTATTACTTTGTCCAGGATAGTGGCGTGATTTTGAATGCCACTGGTGAACTTTATACGCCTACATCAGGAACGGATCTTACACTCTCGCCACCTCCTGACGGCAGTGCGACCCCAGGACCGCAGCGACCCTTGAGCGATCGCATTACGAGTGATCAACCGCTACAGGGGATAAGCAATCCAGGGGCTTATTCCTTCGGGCTGGGCGCTGGGAGAGAGAGTCGAAATGTGGCTACCCCGCAAACGGGGGGGACGCTTACCCAGTTGCGCTATACTGCCGATCGCGTTGATTTTGAAGGTCCAGGTGCGATCGCCTCGAATGTGCGGATTACCAACGACCCCTTTTCGCCGCCCGAATTGGAGTTGCGGGCAGATACCGCCCGGTTTACACGGGTTAATCCTTTAGTGGATGAAATAGTAGCCACAAGACCCCGCCTAGTTTTCGATCAGGGTTTGGAGGTTCCGACGTTCCGCAATCGCATCACAATTGACCGCCGTCCACGAGAACCGGGTTTGGTTAACTTTGGGTATGATGGCGAAGATCGCGGCGGCTTGTATGTGGAGCGCACGTTCGAGGTACTCAATACTCCTGCTGTGCGATTTAGTGTGACACCACAGTACTTTATTCAGAGGGCAATCTTTGATGAGGGCATCATTAACTCATCTGTCTTTGGTCTCAGAGCGAAACTTGAGGGAACCCTTGGACCACGTACAACCTTCTCAGGGCGCGGGATCCTCACCACTCTAGACCCCAATGATATAGAAGACGAACTGCGGGCAAGTTTACGACTACAGCAGGTCATTGGCACCCGTCTTCCTCATAACCTCAATCTAGAATATAGTTATCGCGATCGCCTTTTTAACGGCTCTCTTGGCTTCCAGACTGTTCAAAGTAGCGTCGGTGCCGTTCTAACCTCGCCAGTAATTCCTTTGGGCAAAACTGGCATCAACCTCACCTATCAGGCAGGCGCTCAGTATATCAATGCCGATACAGATAGATTAGACTTGCTTCAACCCGTCCGAACAAACAATCGGATCAGCTTGGGGCGCTATCAAGCCACTGCGTCCTTGAGCAGAGGTTTTTTACTCTGGCAGGGTCAAGCCTTACCAGCTACTCCCACAGAAGGCTTGCGATACACACCAACACCCGTGACTCCCTATCTAGCACTGAATACAAGGGTCACTGGTGTCGCCAGTGCCTATAGTAACGGTGATAGTCAAGAAACCCTGAGTGGCACGATTGGGCTAGTAGGCCAACTGGGTCATTTTTCTCGACCTTATCTGGACTACACAGGTTTTAACATCAGCTACACTCAGGTTGCGTTTAATAACCTATCACCTTTCCTCTTTGACCGGGTTGCGGATACCAAGGTTCTTTCCGGTGGCATCACCCAACAAATCTACGGTCCGTTCCGAATTGGTTTTCAGACGGCCTTGAATTTAGATACTGGGGAGGAAATCAGCACTGACTACTTGTTGGAATACAGCCGTCGCACCTACAATATCCTTCTGCGCTACAATCCAGTCCAGCAAATTGGTTCTCTCAGCCTGCGGATTAACGACTTTAACTGGACAGGTAATCCAGGAGAGTTCGACGATTCCGACGTTCGCCCTGTGGTGCAGGGGGTGACGCGCTAAAACCCCAGCCGCTGGCTGGGGTTTGTTAGAAGTAAATTTTTTGAGCATCCAGCTGCAAGGGGTATCAATTGTTCTTTGTTAGTTATTAGACCTCTTACAAAGATGCTTATTTGGGATTTTCATACCAAATCCGCCTTGTAGATCCCTTTTTTGAGTCGATAAACAATTTCTCCCCCTCTTTTATTGAAACGGATTTAGTATCAACCACAGATGAACACAGATGAACACAGATGGATTTGATAGGATTTATCGACTTTTGCACGAGGTCTATTCATTACAACTGACAAAGGACAATTGACAAATTTATGCCGCTTGCCACATTTTCCGGATTTCGTCGGGCAAGAAACCAGCAATTTCCTTAACCCGTTCCTCCGACAATTCATCTTTTGTTGCAGAGAAAACGGCTTTAATAACAGTTTCCGGTTCTACCCCTTGCGGTAAGCCAGCCTCTTGACGAATTCGGAACAGGAACGTATCTGATTTGATTATCAGGGGTGGTCGAATCCGGCTCAAGAAACTGACAATGGGATTTGTATCTTTCCAAAGTTCCGCGATTTCGTTTTGCAGGGCTTTATCTTCCGTAGGTTCTGCTTCTTTGTGTAGTTCCGATGCCACCCGGTCAGAAGCTTCCGTCGTCATCATGTCACGCATGGTACGGAAGACTACTTCTGTGATGTCTCTGGCATCGAAGATATCATCTAGGTCGCCCTTGTACATCACTTTCTCAAGGAACGGCATGTCTTTTGTCGCAACTGGAACCACTGGACCTTCCTCAAGGGATTTGGGTGGCTTCGCTTCCATTTTTTCTAGGATTTTGCGACCTTTTTCGGTCAATTCCGCCCGTTTAAAAGCAATTAAGTGAGGTAAGGGACCATCCGATGCACCGAAAGAGTTGGCTACTCTGGCATCAAACTCTTTCGGGTTAACTGCGTCTGGAACATCCTCCTGATTAGCGTAGGCATTGCCGCTAAACTCTGCATCGATATATTGTTTTTGATTTAAATAATCCAAGTGACCTAACAGGTCAGCTTGTGTCATTTGTCTGCCAGCGAAATCTGTCTCTGTAAAGGACACTTCATGCTTTCCTTGTCCTTTGTCACCTTCACTGATTTTTTTGAGCAAGATGTACATCACATCTTCTCGCAAAGCAATGGGCATAAGATTCTCCTAAAGTCTCTAATTTCCGGATGAAATGATGATGATGGCTGGGGCATCGGTTACTACTGTCCCGACACTCAATTGAATAGGCTAATGCTACAGCTTGTCAAAAAAAAGTTAAACTTTAATCTCAAGCCATTGACATTTAGCGGCTGAATCTTCCAACCTTATCTAAAACAATAGGAGGCGTCAGCTGATGCCTACATCTGCCACAGGAAGCATTAATTCTTAATTAGGGATCAGCTTTGGATACTGGTAGACTGACTGTAACGGTTGTGCCTTGATTGAGAATGCTTTCGACTTGGATGTGACCGTGGTGGTTCTCGACAATTGCCTGGGCGATCGCTAACCCTAATCCTGAACCGGCTGCTGCATCATGGGTTCTGGCAGGGTCAACTCGATAGAAGCGATCGAAAATGTGGGGTAAGGCTGATTCTGAGATGCCGGTACCAGTATCACGTACTTGCACTCTAAGTAGGGACTGCGTGTTTCGCCCTCCGACGTTGCTGGGATGTTCTAACTGTTGCAATTCCACCTGCACAGCTGCCTCACGGGACTTCTCTAAAGCGGCTGGTGTATACTGCACTGCATTACTTACCAGATTCGTGAATAGACGTGCCAGTTGGTCCGAGTCTCCCTGGAGGGTGAAAGCATCGTCTAAGTTATCGGTTTCGGCACTCGTGGATGTCTCTACCAGATGCAGGGATAGGGAAATGCCCTTCTCAGCGGCTACCAACTGTTGCTCTTCGATTACCTCCATGAGCAAAGCATCAAGGGGCACGGGTTGACACTGGGGTTGCACCATCCCACTATCGGCGCGTGCCAAAAACAGTAGGTCATTCACCAGACGCCCCAGTCGCTGAGTTAACCGTTCCACTACCTTGAGTTGGTGGCGTTGTAACCCAGATTCCAAATCCGGATCGGCTAGGGCAACCTGCACATTAGTCTGAATCATCGCGATCGGGTTTCTCAGTTCGTGGGAAGCATCAGCTGTAAACTGTTTGAGGCGTTGGTAGGACTCGCGCACTGGCTTCATTGCCAGCCCAGAAAGAAACCAGCCAATTGCCGCCACAGACATTACCATGACAATCGTTCCCAGAGTGAGATCAACAATTAGTTGCTGGATTGGCTTAGTCACCTCAAACCAGGGATGGCTCACCCGTAGATAGCCCAGGACATGACGCCCGATTTGCACCCGTTCCGTTACCTGTCGTAGTAGATGGTCAGCTGAAGCTGATAGATGCACCGTTTCGCCAGTGTAGTGGGTGGGGTGTAAGGGGATATTCAGTGGCTCAGATAACGTTGACCATAGCAACTCGCCGGTTGGGCTAAACCATTCCAAGTCGATGTGGTCATCTTCTACGGCATCGGCGTTGTCTCGAAAACTGGCTTCAACGTTAACCCGGTAGGGGATAGCAGACGCCTCCCCAGGTTGAATCACAAGCGATCGCTCCACCACTTCCACGACATGTTTGAGGGTGTCATCAACCCGCTCAATTAAGGTGCTGCGGACATATAAATAGACGCCGGTGGCAAACAGTAACAGCAGCACCGCTGTCACAGTGGTGTACCAGAGAGCAAGGCGTCGGCGAGTAGCTTGGAACATGCTAGCAGTATGTATTTCAATTCCCGGAGGATTCATCCATAGGCTACCCTAAGCCCCAGATCCGACGCCCTAGTCCCTTTGAACTGATAGTTCAGCTTTTTCCACAGAGCGATCGTTGATTAAGGGCGTCAACTGCAACGGCTTTCGGGAAGGATACGCCCTGGCAACCTGCCGATAAACATCGTAGTTCGTCGGTAGCGTTACCGTCTGCCCACCCTGTTTGTAGGTTATCTGGTATTTCACACTCCGCAACAGCTCTGGTTGGCTTGGTTTTTCCTGGGGTTTCTGCCGTTGTTCAACTTCATCAATGCTGGGTTGTGGCGGTAAGGCAGACCACCACAAACCTTTTTCGTCGGGTCCAATAACGGCGTCTTTTGGCTTCTCGCCATTGCGGTTGAGCAGGGAATTTGAAGCGAACTCCTCAAAGCGCGGATTCTTATCAGTCGTAGGGTTCATGGAATATTTAACTTGCCAGGTTAAAGTTGTCTGTGCTGTTGCTTCGTACAGGTCAGTCGTCACAGTGTCACAGCTCGTGAGAGCTAATGTACAGAAGCACGTCAATATCGAAAAGAGCTGGCGATGCCGTAAGAAGGAGCGTTGCCTGGAATTAAAACTGTTAAGACTCACCACTATACAAACTTAGAACTAACAACAAACCCATGCAGCTTGCCCCGCTTTATCCGATCCTGCACCAAGTTCTTAAACCTTCCTTTCCCAGTTGCCTGTGGGCAGGAGCAATGACTTCACGGGCGATCGCACTTACGTTTGATGACGGTCCTCATCCCCAGTACACAAGGGAGCTACTGCAAGTGCTAGACCGCTACAGCATCAAAGCCAGTTTTTTCTGGTTGGGTGCTTGCGTAAACCTTGAACCAACTGTTGCCAGAGAAGTCTACGAACGGGGTCATTGGATTGGGCTGCATGGATATAACCATCACTCCTTTCCCTTCTTGGAACCAATTGTCCTCAAGCAGAGTTTGCAAAAGACCCAAGAGGCGATCGCTCAAGCTTGTCAGATTCCCCCGGAAAATCTTCGAGACGTTCGCCCGCCTAATGGTCTGTTTACACCTCAAACCTTGAGTTTATTGCACCAGTGGAACTATCGACCAGTCATGTGGAGTGTTGTACCAGAAGACTGGGAGCGTCCCGGCGTCGGTGTGGTTGTGCAGCGAGTCTTACGGCAGGTTCAGAATGGGTCACTGATTGTCTTGCATGATGGTTACTGTGGTGGACAAGATGTCGCTGAAACGACGGCTCGGTTAATTCCTCAGCTGTTGCAGCAAGGTTATCATTTTGTTACCATCGACCAATTATGGCAGCAGACCCAGTCGTTGGTTAGATAAACAGACTTGGAGCGCTTTCGACTCTCTCATCGCGTCTCCCCTATATTTTTTTGTTCTCCATAAATAAATATAAGTGCTTGCGACCGAGCCTTTAGGGGCTACCTTTTTCCCTACTCCAAACCTCCCCACTCCCCGTACCGAAGGGGCTTGGTCACATCTACAGCTTTCTTAACTACTGTTTTAACCACAGACGCAAATTTGTGTGTTAAAACAAGTGTTTTACACATGTCTTACACAAGCACATCTTTCTTGACACATGCCCGAAAGCTCCGGCTGGAGAAAATGTTCATCATACAGAAGAACTTCGCTAATGTACTCACAGAGGAGGATGTCGGTAAAATTATAGAACACCTGTACTAACTCAAAGACTAGGTGATTCTATGAATTTTTCAGACTCTATGGCTGTCATCTATCAGCCGAATTCATTAAAATGGCTGAGTGTATTTCAGCTATTTATCGGGGACAATCAAGTCCAAAGCTAGAGTAAATTTAGGAAAGATTGAACCAAAGAGGAGAGATCACTCCAATTTTTCCACTTCAATGCGTACCCCAAAATGTAGTGGCAACTGTTGCCTTACATTCGATAGGGATTGGTAGTCAGCGTGGAGAGACGGTCTTGGTCGGTCGAAACCTAGCTAAATCAACAGACTTGACCTTTGAAGCAAATCACTCCTCGGAGGCAACTTAAGGAAGGCGAAATTATCATGGGTGCATTAATTCAACTGAGATTAGTTTTGTGTAAAAGCTATTGGTAAGCTAGCTTCCCCATCAGGGATTGGAACTAAAAAACAGCGTCCAATTTTCGTAATTAAGGCTACAATCAAAAAGTCTCAAAAGAAGCCAGTATTAAAACTTACTGTATAGCGCATTTGGGGAATGTTGAGTTTAGGGAAATGAATCCAATCTTATTTCTCAGTCTCAGCTATTCAATAAACCTTAGAACGCAAAGGAAAGTTACTCACTGGCTAAGCTATCTTAAGTAGATTAACGGACAACATCTACTGGTCTTTAACTGAAGGAGCATGAGGAAAAAGGCATGACCCCGGCAAACGACGTACTTGCAACGATCACTCAGCCTCAAAGCGAGTTTGAATTCTTGATAGAGGATGACGCGAACCGAGACGAGCCGGTGGACGCTCAATCGGAGGAGGAAGACGGCAAACCTGGTAAGGTGCGTTCTACCCGTCGTCGAACACAAACAAAAAAGAAGCACTATACAGAAGATTCAATTCGCCTCTACCTGCAAGAAATTGGAAGAATCCGACTGTTGCGGGCAGATGAAGAAATTGAATTGGCTCGTAAAATTGCTGATTTGTTGGAATTAGAACGTGTACGCGAGCGCTTGTCTGATCAGTTAGAGCGGGAGCCGCAAGACAGCGAATGGGCAACAGAGGTCAACATGGCACTGCCAGCCTTTCGTCATCGCCTTTACTTAGGTCGGCGGGCTAAAGACAAAATGGTGCAGTCAAACCTGCGCTTGGTCGTCTCAATTGCCAAGAAATACATGAATCGGGGACTATCATTCCAAGACCTGATTCAAGAAGGTAGTCTGGGTCTGATTCGGGCAGCCGAAAAGTTTGATCATGAAAAAGGTTACAAGTTCTCCACCTATGCCACTTGGTGGATTCGGCAGGCGATAACGAGAGCGATCGCCGACCAGTCTCGCACCATCCGCTTGCCCGTTCATCTCTACGAAACGATCTCGCGGATCAAAAAAACTACCAAGATTCTTTCGCAAGAAATGGGTCGCAAGCCCACTGAAGAAGAAATTGCCGATCGCATGGAAATGACCATCGAGAAGCTGCGATTCATTGCCAAATCCGCCCAACTCCCAATCTCCCTCGAAACGCCAATTGGTAAAGAAGAAGACTCCCGGCTTGGAGACTTCATTGAAGCCGATGGCGAAACCCCAGAAGATCAAGTTTCAAAAAATCTTCTCCGGGAAGACCTCGAAAGCGTCCTTGACACACTTAGCCCCCGCGAACGTGATGTTCTTCGGCTGCGCTATGGGTTAGATGATGGACGCATGAAGACATTAGAAGAAATTGGTCAAATCTTCAACGTCACTCGCGAACGGATTCGGCAAATTGAAGCTAAAGCCCTCCGCAAACTTCGCCATCCCAATCGCAACAGCATCCTCAAGGAATACATCCGCTAGATAGCTTTATCCCTCTTTTGGGGTTAGTAGTAGGGGCGACATAGGCGTCGCCCTTCTTTAGTTAAGAATAGGTAAGAGACGCCGGACAAAAAGTTCATAGATAACAAAAAAAGCTGGGGTTCTTGAAGCTAACGCCCAGCTGACTATCAATATTGGGAGAGATTGCAAATCGGAGAATTACATCAGACCCCAGAAGTGCAATACACCTTGTCCAGAAACGTATTCTGTAATCAGAGCGGCGATGAAGCCAATCATGGCGAGACGACCGTTCCAGTTTTCAGCTTGAGGCGTAAAGCCGAACTTTGCATCGTTGCGATCTTCACCTTGCATAGTTTTTGCTCCGTTAGTGACGTTTTGTAAATCCGCTTGTAAATTAGTGTAACAAATGATTGGCAAAACGGCAAGGAGCTGCTTTACCCAATCTAGATAAATTCTGTTTAGAGTTTGTTTAAGGGTTGAGATGGCTGGCTCACTGCAAGAGCCACAGCTTTAAATTCTTAGAATTCTCAAGAAATTGGTATGTCTATCATCGCTTCCCAGCTGCCAGCTCGATTAGACGATTACTACCACCAAATCAAGGCGGTCATCCTTAATCGTCAAAACCCGATTACAGGTCTCTTACCGGCAAGTACCGCGATTAATGCCCACGGCGACTATACCGATGCCTGGGTGCGTGATAACGTTTACAGCATTTTGGCGGTTTGGGGACTGGGCTTGGCTTACCGCAAGCTAGATGCCGACGCTGGGCGTACCTTTGAACTGGAACAGAGCGTTGTCAAGCTGATGCGTGGGCTGTTGTTCTGCCTGATGCGGCAAGCTCACAAAGTGGAGCGTTTCAAAGATACCCAATCTCTTCTGGACGCCCTACACGCTAAGTACAATACCAGCACAGGCGACGTGGTAGTGGGGGATGCCGAGTGGGGTCATTTACAACTGGATGCCACGTCACTATTTCTGCTGATGCTGGCTCAGATGACAGCATCAGGATTGCACATCATCTATACGATTGACGAAGTCAACTTCGTCCAAAATCTCGTGTATTACATTGGTCGGACTTATCGGACACCCGATTACGGAATCTGGGAGCGAGGAAATAAGGCCAATCACGGCAATCCTGAACTGAACGCGAGTTCTGTAGGAATGGCAAAAGCGGCATTGGAAGCGATCAATGGGCTGGATTTATTCGGCGTCCGTGGCTCACAAGCGTCTGTTATTCATGTCTTGCCGGATGAGATTGCTCGGTCACGGATCACACTAAAATCCCTGTTGCCACGGGAGTCTAGCTCGAAAGAAACTGATGCTGCCCTCTTGAGTGTGATTGGGTTCCCAGCTTTTGCGATAGAAGACGCCCAGCTCATTGAACGCACAAGAAACAACATCATCAAAAAACTAGAGGGTCGCTACGGCTGCAAACGCTTCTTGAGGGATGGTCACCAAACAGTTTTAGAAGACACCACTCGCCTGTATTATGAACCCTGGGAACTGCAAAAGTTTGAGCATATTGAGTGCGAGTGGCCTTTGTTTTTCACCTACATGGTTCTAGATGCTCTGTTTCGGGGAGACGCCAAGCAAGTCCAGAACTATCAAGAGTGTTTAGAGGGTTTGCTGGTCAAGCGAGACGGCATAGGGTTGCTACCAGAAGTTTACTACGTGCCACATGAGAACATAGAGGCAGAGCGGCAGTCTCCCCATAGTCAGCAGCGTCTTCCCAACGAAAATGTCCCACTGGTGTGGGCACAGAGTTTGTACTTTCTCAGTCAGCTGCTGAGTGAGGGATTACTAGCACCTGGAGATATTGACCCCTTGGGGCGTCATTTATGTGTGGGGCGTCACCAAGATCCAGTGGTCCAGATTGCCCTGCTGGCAGAAGATGAAGATTTACAGGCTCAACTGGCAACTTACGGCATTGCGACCCAAACACCCAAACAGGTAGAGCCGGTGCAGGTGCGTCAGGCAACAGAGCTGTCAACGGTTTATGCTCAAATTGGGCGCTCTGACCCCCTAGGTTTGACGGGACGCCCAGTGCGACGCCTGCGGAGTCTGACAACATCGAGAATCTTTCGGATTGGGCGAGAGACAATAGTCTTCTTGCCTGCGTTTTTAGACCAGCAGCAGTTTTACCTGACCCTTGACTACCATTTCCTAGTAGCTCAGATGAAAAGTGAACTCGCTTATATTCAGCGCAACTGGGGTGAGTTGGGGCGTCCGACAATAACCCTGTTGTTGACTCATACGATGTTGGAGACGGGCGCTGAGGATGCGATCGCACATAATGTAGAGACGCGGCATGCCACGTCTCTACTAGGGTCACCGTTACTAGAATTAATCCAGGAATTGAAAGACGGTTTGTGTAACGGGGTTCGGGTAAAACTGGGGCGTCTCAATCAATTGATGCTGACCGCAGGAACCGAGCGCATTGATTTTCTGCATGAGTTTGAATTCACCCAGTCACCCGTCAAGGATGCGGCACCGCGTCGGTACTACCTGACCAGCCATCCTCAGAAAAATGGACCGTTGGGCCATACTCAGGAATTTCTGCTGGAGTGTGAAACCAACCTAAAGTTATTGCTCGATAGTTTACGGGAGTCCCAGAACCTCTACGAGCAGATTGAGTTGTTGCGTACCCTGAGGCGTCTGCGGGGGTTGGATTTTGATACGGGTTTTGGGGGGCCGGGAGTGCCGGTTACCGTAGCAGATTTGCTCAATGAAGTTTATATAAAAGCCGGTCTTGAGTCGCCTTCTCCCTACTGGGCAGTGGTGCGTCAAGCTGCCGGTTTGCTGAATAAGGTGGATATCAGTCTATCGGATGCTGTGACAGAGATTTTGGTGCGGGGTAAGCAGATTACCGTTGGTAAGGCTTATAGTGAGGCATCGTTGATAAAAAATCCGATGTCGCACCAGGAAATCAGGGCGAAAATTGAGGAGTTTTGTCGGGAGGATATTCGCGATCGCGTCCTTACCCAAGAAATTCTGATTTACCTCGGCATCCTGATCAAGTCAGAACCCCCTTTATTTGACGGATTGCTGACGCTGCGGGTTGGGTATCTGATTCTTCTGTTAACCAGTGAGCTGGCGGCTGAGCTAGGGGTTACTCAGGATGAAGCTTATGAACAGCTGATGCGCTCAAGCCCGTTTGAAGTCAAGATGCGACTGCGTTCCTGTTTAGCTGGATATGAGGGCATCAACCAAAAGCTACGGCAGCAAGAATCTTTGCACGTCAAGCAGCCTGAGCAGGATATCAATTGGGTCATCGCTGGGGAGGATGAGACAGAGGAGACACCACTGACTGGGAGTTGGCAAAGGAAGCGACAGCTAGACGGTAGTGCTGGTCGTGTTCCCAAAGACTTCTATCCCAGTGTCTGGCGAGTCATGAAACACTGTAAGGGCGTAGTCATTGGCGATAAATTGGAACGCCGGAATCGCTTGGATAGCCAGCCGATCCTCTCAGAGATGACCCCAGGGGAAAAGAATTTTGCTCTGCGGGTGGAACATTTGCTCAATAAGATTGAGGCACCCCAATATCGCAGCGTAAATATTGAGGCATTGATCGAATTAGCTGCGATCGCACAGCGTAACCCAGACTTACAGATCGAAGACTACATTGTGCTAGATGTGCTAATTGGTCATGCCGTGCGGCTTGCTTGGTTGGAACGCTTTCCCGAAAAAGCGAACCAGTATGACGAGTATAAGGCGGCTGCTTGGCGTGCCTTTTACAATACTTCGCCGACAGAATGTGCCAGTCATATTGTTAAAGCCTTCCGATTCTTGACTCAGGTTGGGCAGGCCAGTGTTGCCTCATAAACACACCTTTGGTACACCACTGTGATAGCAGTACTACTATTGCTGTTTGCTACTGGCTTCTACTTATATGTCCGTAGTAAGCTGTTGTGCATTTTTAATGCACAACAGCTGGGAGTAGGGAATAGGGAATGGGGAATAGGGAAAGAATCTTAAAACGGTTTCTGGGATTATGTTTCCGCCACTCCCGACTCCCGACTCCCGACTCCCGACCCTCATGAAAAATATGCGATTTAAACGCGCAACAGCTTACACTGATTGAGCGTGTCGATGACACCCTCAAGCATGTTGTGGAAGTGGTGGAGCGATCGCTATTGGCACAACAGAGTAAAGGGTTAAATATTTGATTGGCGGTGGACTTTTACAGCAGACCGCTTCAGCTCAATTGGTACCTGAAAAGGCTTAGCGCCTTTACCTAACATCTGGTTATTGTCTAGCACCTGAAGACCATCCAGAACCGCATCCCGGATTACCGCTTCTTGCTCTCGACTCAACATCAAACGAAAGCAGTCAGCAACGACGCGCCGCAGGGACGGCGGCAAGCGGTGGTCTAATCCCCAGTTTGTCAGCTGCTGCACCGCCAGCAGGCGCTTGACGGGGTCAGCATCAGTGAGGTCACTCAACATCTGGTCACGGTTCATTTCGTCCCGACTCGCTTGGCTGCTGATAATTTGCCAAACCAGGAGGATGAGAGTTGCCAGGGTAGCAAAGCCTTGAAGAATCGCACCAGCGGCAATCCAGGAACTATCCGAGTCAACCCAGATAGAAACCGCCATGTAGGTACTGAAGGTGGCAATACCACCACTGCCAACAGCTATGGTTAACTGCCGAGTTGAGCCGCTGAAAAAGCGATCCAGACTCGACCAGTAGAGTTGCCAGTCCCACTCTTGCATCAAGTAGACCAGCAACATCACAAATACACCAGAACCAGTAGCCAGCAGCAGCTTCCAATTCCAAAAGAGCATCGCCACAATGCCCGTTAAACCGACAAGCCAGCCTCCTGGCCCCCGAAACCGCTGCGGGTACAACTGCTTAAACGCTCGACCTTTGACTAGAACAAGCAACAAACTTTCAATCCGTTTGAGGAGTTGCTGCCACCAAGACGACGCCTGTGCCACAAATATTTCCTGTCTTACTGCGATAAATAATGCCTGCCCAGCTTTGAATATCCTAATAGAATACAAGCTTCGCGTCGTGAAGGATTAACCACTAAAAACTGAAGCATAAATCATTTATGGTCAGTTGACCATCAAAGGCATAGAAGGTAATCCGAGAGATATTTGGCTCTTCGATCCTCAGCGGGGCATTGGGAGGAATATCTGAATCAGAACCTGCCAGATTTGGTCCTGTCATCGACTTGCGGACTAAAAGCTTGTCCTGATGGTCATAGGCAGACAGAATCGTTCGCTGGGAACTGGTGACATAGCAGCAGAAACTAGAAACAGGTTGTCGGAATCTTACTTCTAGCCAGCCGCTTTTGGGGGCACCCATTAGCAAAGTGGTACCCGATCGGGGTGGGTAGGCTGGATTTGAGGGTTGTAGGGCGATCGCGTTTTTAAACGTAATCCCATAGTGGTGAAACTGATGCTCCACGACTTCAAAACATTTCAAGTCTTCCAGGTTAAGGCAGACGCTAGAAGGTTTGATCACGAGTAAATTAGACCCACACTCAGCTGCACTCCAGCAAGGAGAAGCCATCACGACTTGCGGTTCAATGACGCCAGTTGCCGGTTCAAAGGCTTCAGAATCTCTGACTTTATTCGACTGGAGACTGCACTGTATTGCCATAACACTATATGAACGCACTTTCTCAAAAACCGAATAACCCTCAATCCCCTTGATGTGGAAACAGCCAAGATTTTCGGTTTCTATGTGAGCAATAAATCCCTGAAGCCAGAAACACCCTTTTAATTATCCAGACCCCTCAAGTTACCACGGCAAGGATGTTTTAACCAGTTCTGACTAATCTTCCTTCACTTCTTCCTTCAGCACTGTTGCTCCGAATAAAAGCAGATAATCAAGACTACAAAAGTTTTTCAAAAATTACTGATTTTAGTTTGTACCTTTTGAGTAAAAGCTTCCATGCTCCTAAAATACTTTGATGAGATATTAATTACTAAAGTTCCCCTCCTCTTGCCTGATTGCCCAAAAATGAGTCCCTATGTGCTTTTACAGTCCCTGAATGTTGTACTCCGGCTCAATATGAGAGGGACTAGTCACTCCAGAAAGCAGCTATCGGTAGAACCCAAGCAAGCCTTTGCCTATAAGATAGCCTTGTAAAACCTTTTCAAGGCAATCAACCAAGAGTGAGAAGTTCTAGATGCAACAATCAGCGATTATGACAATAGCGATGAGGTTTGGACATGATTGAGCCAAATGGCTTTAAACCGCACTCCCTAGTGACCTCGCTGGGAAGAATGGTGTATTACACAGCAGAAGAGCAGCCCTGGAAGAGAACGGATGCCACTGAAACCAAAGAGCTGCCAACATTGGTGTTTTTACACGGCTTTGGTGGTGGCTCGTCTGCCTATGAATGGTCAAAGGTATACCCAGCCTTTGCAACTGAGTATCGAATTCTTGCACCCGACTTAATTGGTTGGGGTCGTTCGGAGCATCCAGAACGGAATTACCAGATTGATGACTACATTACCACAATTATTGAGTTCCTTGAACAGACCTGTACAGAGCCAACGCCAGTGGTAGCGTCTTCTCTGACGGCAGCGTTGACAATCCGAGCCGCGATCGCCCGCCCGGATTTATTCAAGTCTCTGATTCTTACAACACCGGCAGGACTATCTGATTTTGGGGCAGACTACACGCGCAGCTTTTTTGCCCAGTTGGTCAGCACCCCAATTCTCGATCGCATCCTCTACAGCACTGGGATCGCCACCAGTGGGGGTATCCGCAGTTTCTTGGAAAACCGGCAGTTTGCCCGGAGCAACCGAGTAACCCAAGAAATTGTGGATGCCTATTTAGCATCAGCCCAGCAGCAAAATGCTGAATACGCAGCACTCTCTTTTGTGCGGGGGGATTTGTGCTTTGACTTATCCCTATACGTTCCACAGCTGACTACCCCCACGGCGATTATCTGGGGAGAAAAGTCAGAGTTTACTGGACCAGAAATTGGCAAGCGTCTTGCCGCTCTTAATCCACAAGCAATTCGGGTCTTTCAATCTCTTGATGATGTCGGTCTGACGCCCCAGTTGGAACTGCCTGCGGTGACAATTGGTTTAATCCGGCGATATTTGAATTGGCTTGATGAAGCTGGGGACTAGGGACTGGGGACTAGGCATTAGGGAAGAACAAAGGACTAGTCTCGACACTCTAACTCCTTTCTTCTTCTTCCCTCGACGCTCGACGCCCGACGCTCGACGCCCTAGCGCTTTTTGTTAAATTCTGACATCAATCACGCTGGCGTTGAAGTTGTAATCCATGCCCTCCAACTCGACTGGTGTTCCAATTTTAATTTTGCTATTGCCCAGCACGGGTCCATCTTTAGTGAGGGTGGCTTGACCACCCAAGGTCATCAGCATATCAGTGCTAAAAGAGTTCGATCTAGGATCGGGTAGCTCTTTGACAGTGCCATTTGGCTGTGGCACCAGTATGGTTCGCGGTAGTTCTTTTACAGATTTAATGTCAACCTGACCATAGGGTTCTTTGCGAATAATGATATTGGTCTTTTTCTGCTGATTAAATTGATTCATCAACCCTTCCGGATCGCGTACACTCAGTCCCCGGACAAGCACATCCACTTCTATCGGTTTTTTCTCGTTCAGTTGCGCTACAGAACCCGATGTGCCGGGAAAGAAAAAGATCCCTACAACCACTATTAAAATCACCAAGGCAGCACCCAGGTCCAGGATGCTCACCTTGCCGAACAGACGTCCTTTAGAATCCAAAATAGCCATGAAACGTTATTTGTGTTTTTGCTAAAAGAACTATTGGAAAAGCACTCTCTAGCACTACTTATAACAAGACCAGAGAATGCCTAGCTTTACAGTCCTGTGTTAAATTACCACGACTGCTGTAAGAGATCAGCATGACTTGAGTCGGCTTTTGGAAGTGACTTGTCGATAAGGGCTTGAAGCTTTGCCTCTTGATAATTAGGCTGTTGGTCACGGCAACTTAAAACCCTCAAACCACGTCTACTTTTCCAGGCTTTTCGAGTACAGCTATCTGAAGTCGTATACGCCATGTTGAATCCGTTCTCCTACCTTTCCCTTCGTTCCCGGCGTCGTCTGTTATATCCGTTGCTGTCTATAGTCCTGGCACTGAGTCTTATCGTAGGAACACCTCAGGTTAGCCAAGCGCTTCCCTGGCTGAACCTGATTTTTCAAGGTATTCAGGTTATTCAACTGTCCAATATTTCCGATCGCCAGGAAGTACAGATTGCTGGGCAGATCAATCAGCAGTTGGTTAGCGATCAGGTTCAGCTTTATCGCAATCCGCAAATTACTCGCTATGTTGATGAAATTGGTCAGCGGTTGGCCAAAGGGAGTAAACGCCCTGATATTCCCTATACTTTTCAGGTGGTTAAGGATAAAAATATTAATGCCTTCGCTACAATGGGGGGCTTTGTTTACCTCAACACGGGTTTAATCGCAGCAGCAGACAATGAAGCCCAACTCGCCAGTGTCATCGGTCATGAGATTGGTCATATAGTCAAGCGTCATTCGATCCAGCAAATGCGGCAGACTGCGATCGCACGAGGCTTGGCGACAGCCGCTGGTCTAGACCGTAACACGCTCGTTAACATTGGTGTAGAACTGGCACTTCAGCGTCCAAACAGCCGTAAAGACGAATTCGAGGCCGATCAGGAGGGGCTATACAACATGGAACAGGCTGGCTATGCTCCCTCGGCAATGGTTGCCTTTATGGGAAAGCTGCTTAAAGCCGGGGGTTCTGTTCCTACCTTCTTGAGTACTCATCCAGCCGCCTCGGATCGAATTGCTGCTCTAGAGCAAGCGATCAATCCAGATCAGGCCAATGTAGGCGAGGGCTTAAATGATAAAGCCTACAAAAACAAAATTCGCGCCCTTTTATAAAGGGGAGTAGGGGCGGTGCCCCCGTGCCCGCCCCAGAAGGGAGTGGGATAACAATGCTCATAACGGTGGGTCGTGTCAAGAGCGTACAGCCGAGCGACGCGGAAGGATGTGTGATGGCTCTACCCGCGTCACCGCTTCCGCAAGTGGTAATTTACGAACGCGACGCCGAAAGACATTGACTTGATAAACAAGGCCATTGGTTATGTCTAAAGCAGTTAGCCAGCCACTCTTAGGATGATAAGCACCTGTGTCGATATCCAGCCAACCGCGACCGTGGGCGATTTTTCCAGGAAGTACTCCAGGCAGGGTGAAGGTGATGGTGTGACCTGTGATGATCAGCTTATCGGGGAAGTACGGCTCAGGGATACTGTGAAATTCATCACGAACCCAACAAAATTGATCAGAGGTTTGCTTCTCAAGAGGGATTCGTGGATGGACACCAGCATGTACTAACCAGGTATCTCCCAAATCTATGTACATTGGCAGTGTCCGCATCCATTCGATATGATCTTGGCGCACACCGTCCTCGCCATAACTGTTGATGGTGCTGTGACCGCCACTATAGAGCCATGCTTGCAGCGCTGGTCCGTAGATTTCTCCATCACCCAAAATATCGAGTAACATCTGTTCATGGTTACCCAACAGACACAGGAAAGAGCTTTGCTTAACAAAGTCCACTACCTGAGCGCTCTGAGGTCCCCGGTCAATCAAGTCACCGAGGAAATAAACCATGTCGTCGCCATTAGGGGCGATCGCTTCCAATAAGGTCATGAGGGTGTCATAGTGACCATGCACGTCACCAATAACAATACGACGGTGGGTCATTTTTACTTTTCCAACTCCGATTGCACCAAATACCCGGTAGCACCCTTCAATCTAACTTCCTAATGTGTCGTCAGGAATACAGGGCACGCTCACTGTTCTCAGTATGCCCAGATTCCTTTGCACAATACTCATTCGCAGGGATTATCTACTAGTTACAACAAGTGCCAAGACCTAGATTCCAGGTTCCAGAGGGAATTAGTGAGTTTCACTCTTGTTTTTGGCGTCCAGCACTGCCTTCGAGAGAGAAGCTTTACCAGGCAAAGAACGTAGCCTCTTGAGTGAGGGACTCTTGCACTCTCAAGATAGTTCCTGTATCAAAAGCCTTAAAGTAGTAGCATCTCTTACAGCAGCAATATTTTTATCCTGTTCAAAAGCGAGTTGATTTCACCAAAAACTGTGTCTTCTTCTACACTGCCAGTCATCAACACCCTGAAACACCCCACTAGCTGGGATTGGGTAGAGCAAGCGATCAGCCACTTAGATATCATTTTACTTGACCACTCTCATTGTGAACGTAAAGCGGCTGGCTCGGCATTGAACTTGATGTTTCGCTACCCGTCCCACACCCAACTGGTGCGTCAGTTGACAGCGATCGCGCGGGAAGAACTGGAACACTTCGAGCAAGTTAACCAGTGGCTAGAACGGCGCGGTATTCCTTTAGCACCTCTGGCTTCGCCTCCCTATGGAGCAGGCTTAACAGCGCTGATTCGTAAGTCTGAACCGGAGCGACTATTAGATTCTTTGCTAGTTTCAGGTCTAATTGAGGCTCGCTCTCACGAGCGATTGGGATTGCTGGCAACTCACTGCCCTGATTGCGAGTTAGCCGAGTTTTATCGTAGCTTGATGGCGTCTGAGGCGCGTCACTTTGGGGTTTACTGGGTACTGGCGGATACTTATTTCCAGCGGGATGTTGTCAAACAGCGGTTGGATGAGTTAGCGATTAAAGAAAGTGAGTTGTTGGCAACCCTTCACCCCGAACCACGGATTCACAGCTAGAGTAAGCTCGCGCAGCCTACTTAATTGTTATAGATCATTGTCCAGTTACCAGTAAGTGGTTCCGGAGCGAATACGGTCAAGCTTTTTAGCTTGATGCCAGCAAGTACGGGTAAGGGTAGCGCTTCGGAAATCTGTACTTTTGAGTATGGCCAATGTGAAGTCAGCGTCAGTTAAGTCAGCATTGCGAAAGCTTGTGCCTCTTGTAGCCGCAAAGGCGACGGCGATTCGGTGAACGAAAGCGTATTTTTCATCTCCAGCCAAGGCACACCAGCCCATGTAAGCACTGAGCAGTATGATAGCTCCAGCCACAGCCAAAGCTCCAGCCACAGCCAAAGCTCCAGCTCCAGCCAAAGCTCTAGCGAAAGCTCCGGCGACAGCGAAAGCCCCCCCCACAACAAAAGCTTTAGTTCCAGCCACAGCTCTAGCAAAAGCTCCGGCGACAGCTCCAGTGACAGCAACAGTGACAGCAACAGCTCCAGCGACAGCAATAGCAACAATTCCACCGATAGCGACACTGACAGCTTCAGCGGCATCTCCAGGTTCAGCGAGAACTCCAGCGAGAGCTTCAGCGAGAACTCCAGCGAGAACTCCAGCAACAACTACAGCTCCAGTGACAGCGAAGGCTTTAGCGACAGTGACAAAACCTTGGCGGATAGTGATTAGAAAGAAGACTGCAAGCACTATTAAAGTGACCCAGCCAATAATAACGTTTTCGGTGTTGCGGGTATCAAAGATCAGTCCTACGAGATAACCGGCAAATCCTGAAAAAAATCCTGTTAATCCCGATAGTAGCCATGAGCCGATGACTAGTGCAGTTACCCAACGGCGCTCTAGCCCAGCCTTCGCGCCTCTGAAGATAGCACCTCGCAGCTTGGCATTCGTAAAGTTTGAGCCTCGGATGTCTGTTTCACTGAAGTTTGCCCCGGAGAGGTCTTCTCCTTTGAAGGATTGACCTCTGAGATTTTCTCCACTGAAATCTCGTCTTCCCTCTTCGTAAAGCCTCAGAACTTCATGAGCCTTCATTTGTGATTTGCCTAGCGTTTGGGTGTTCAATCAAAGGTTTATCGCGGTATCGGTTTTTTGCTGCTGCCTGATCGGGCTTTCAATTTACTTTTCTAGAAGAAATTATAAGAGGATAGCACCCCGCGCTGTAAGATATTCTCTTCGTAAAGAGTTCTTCGGATGCAGGCAAAATTACGGCGATATTGCACCTGATGTCTATCTGCGGCTTTGACCCCCCTAACGCCTGTAGTCTCAGGTCTAATTGAGGCTCGCTCTCATGAGCGGTTGGGATTACTAGCAACTCACTGCTTGATTGCGCCCACTGCTTAATTGTTATAAGTAATAGTCCAGTTGCGAGGTTGTTTAAGTTGCTCTAACAGCCCTTCAGTCGTCAACCCCAGAGTTCTGCGAGTTCTCAGGGGATATCTTACCAGTGCATATCCAGGTGGGGCTTGTATTTCTTCAAAATGTTGAGGGGGTCCATTATATTTTGCTCTTTCGCAGTAATTGCCCGCACCGATTATTGTTAGCAGGACTGGCTCACCCCGGTTGCATTTCTCAAAGGGAAGCGGAAAAACTCCATATACGTTATGCCGACCCCACCAGGGCTTAACAACTACTCTGAGAGCATGAACGCTGATAGTGGGACGGTTTGATGCCAGATATCCTACTCCAGTACAGCGATTATCAAGTGGTTTCTCTAAGAAAGGAGCTAACTGGCTAATCCCCACTGTGGTAAGTAGAACAATGGTGAAGAAAATCTGGCGTTTTCGCAAGTTAAATTTCAACCTTTGTTTCATCCCTAGTGCAACGTGGCGAAAGTTTCCACCAGTTCTAAAGACCCCTCTAACCTCTGACCTCTAACCCCTTCCTAACTGATGGGTTATTTCTGCCCAGCTGCACTAATTTTACTTCAAATCTTATATCCAAAATGACAGAAAAGACCCGCCCAAGTGAGCGCCTGAGCGGGTTCCGGCTTAAATGGTGTGAGAGGCTTTCCTCAAATCCTCTTAAATATGAGCCTACTGAACGAATGTGACGCCAAAGTGACAATCCGGTAGCAATGTTGCGATCGCTGTCTGACGCAGCCTTTGTAAAAAAGATAACCCTGAGCAGTATACTGGAATACCAATGAAGACCTACTACCGTGACTTTCTCATTCGTTCCTGGACCCCCAGAGACCGAGAGGCGGCGGCGGCGATTATCCGGGACGCTTTAGCTGAATATGGGTTGTCCTGGGAACCGACTGGCGCAGACCGGGATGTTTTGGAGGTAGAAGCGTCTTATAATGCAGTCGGCGGAGAGTTTTGGGTGATCGAACAGCAGGGTCAGTTGGTGGGAACTGCTGCTTACTACCCAGTGGAACGCGGGGAAAAAGCTGTAGAAATCCGCAAAATGTATCTGTCCCCAGCAGCCAGGGGAAAAGGGCTGGGTAAGTATTTGTTACAAGAACTGGAAAAGGCGATCGCTAATCGGGGCTTCCAGGAAATTTGGATTGAAACCGCCAGTGTCCTTAAAGAAGCCGTCAAGTTATACGAAAGTAGTGGCTATCAACCAGCAACGGGTGTAGAAACTCTACGATGCGATCGCGTTTACGTCAAGTCATTGGTCGAAAAGTTGAAGGTTGAAGGTTGAAGGTTGGAAAAACCTGTCAACCTGCCAACCTGCAACCCCTTATCGAGTCAAGGCGTTTAAGAAGCGCTGGAGATTGGTGAGGAACCCAGGTTTTTTGGGAGGTAGAGTCTCGCCAGTGACGCCAGTGTTAGTAGCGTTGGCAAGGATTTGGTCAAGGGCTTCTCCTACTGGTTTTTGAGGCTCTTCGGCAATTAGCTGATATTCGTCATCGGTTTCTAGCCAAACTTGCCAGAGAGAGGGGTAAGAACGCAGGAGGGCCGCTCCATTGAGGGGCCGGAGGTAGTAACAGGACTCAATCGTGCACAGAAAGCGATCGCGCAACTGACGTGCGGTGTAGCCAATGCCAACAACGTAGATATCTTCCAGCTGGGGATTGAGCAAAACAAAGGGGCGATTGCCTGCAAGATTGCTCATCTTTTCGACTTGGGCAACTTCCACAGCCGTTGGCGCAACCAGCAAGAAAGCCTGATCATCTGGCTCAATTATTCTTTCTACCGGCGTTCGAGAGGTACCAACGTCGTCAATTTTAAATGGAACATCTCCCCAATCACGGCGGGCAAGAGCAGCAGCACCCGTATCGGGAAAGAACACTTTGGGCTGGATGCCCAACTCTTCAAAGATGGGGAGAAATTGCTGGGCTATCGACTGGGCTTGCAGGCCAATTTCTGGGAAGACCAACTCGACTTGCAATTTGGTTCGACCATCATTGAGAGCCGTTTTAGTAGCTTCTTTGGCTTGAGCGATCGCTTCTTCTAGTGTCTTGGGAAGTTCTGCCATAGTCTGTTTTTTTGCCGGTTTCCAGACTGATTGTCATATATTTAGCTGTAGTCTAAGCAAGGAGTCTCAAGAATCTCTACGACTCAACCCAGCCTGAGTTTCAATAGAAGCAGTTAAGTAGGGTGGAAGCTCCTGAAACGATTTTCGCTCTCTCTGCACACTTGGCGTCAGCTTCTGGGGAAAGGCTAAAATGAAGTTTAGCTGGGAGCTTGCCCAATGCTTATATTATTTGACCCAGAATAACTGCCCGATGAGCAGGCGATATGCTCGGTACAGAAAGTGATTCAGTCACTTCTACTACGATGCGATCGCCATTATGTCATTAAAATCTCTGTCCCGCTCAGCTTCTAAGGTTTCTGGAAACGCTCCACTGCGCGTCATCCTTGTGGTGCCGTTTGTCCTGCAAATACTCGGCGCAGTGGGACTAGTGGGGTGGCTTTCATTACGCAACGGACAGCATGCTATCAACGATGTCACTACCCAACTTCGGGGCGAAATCTCTGCCCGAATCCAACAGCATTTCCACAATTACCTAGCCACACCCCTTCTGATTAATCAACTCAACGTTGATGCCATTCGTCTGGGCCAGTTGGATGTCAAGAACGAGAGAGAACTTGAGCGTCACTTCTTTAGGCAGGCGCAAAGATTCCCTGGGGTGGGTTATATCTACTTCGGTAACAATCGTGGAGAATTCATCGGCGTTGCACGTCTCGACGATGGCACCTTACAGATTCAAGTTTCAGACAAAACCACCCACGGTCAGGGACATCGATATGCTACCAACGCTCAAGGCGATCGCACCAAACTCTTAAGAATTACCTCAACAAACTTCGACTCCAGAAAGCGCCCCTGGTACGAAAACGCCGCGCAGACAGGCAAACCTACCTGGAGTAATATTTACCCATTTTTTTCGGAACCAAAACTTACTATCACTGCTTCCCAACCCATCTACACCAAAAATGGTGTCCTCGATGGGGTCATAGCTAGCGATCTGATCGTCTCGCAAGTTAGTGAATTTCTGCGTAGCTTAAAAATCGGTAAAAGAGGACAGACATTTATTATAGAACGCTCCGGCCTGCTCGTAGCCAGTTCCACACCAGAACCTCCTTTTAAGATCAACAAAGGTGCTACGCAACGCCTCAAAGCGACCGACAGTTCTAACGCCTTAACGAAAGCGACAGCCCAATATTTGACCTCACACTTTGGCACACTGAGTAACATTGCCACAAGCCAGCAGCTAGCTTTTGATATCAATGGAAATCGGCAATTTGTGCAAGTGACACCCATCTCTGAGGTTCGCGGTTTGGATTGGCTTATCGTAGTAGTTGTTCCAGAGTCAGACTTCATGGAACGTATCGATGCCAACACCCGCACCACTATCCTACTTTGTCTGGCAGCCTTAGTTCTGGCAACCCTAATCGGAGTGATAACTTCCCGCTGGATTGTCCAACCTATTTGGCGTCTTTCTACAGCTGCCGATGCTTTGTCTAAAGGGCAATGGAACAATACCGTAAAAGCCGAACGCTCCTATGAATTAGGTGTTTTAGCTAATGCTTTTAACAGCATGGCGAGTCAGTTGCAAGAATCATTTACTACCCTAGAAGCCAAAAATACCGAATTGCAGCAATTAGATAAGCTCAAAGATGAGTTTCTTGCTAACACGTCCCACGAACTCCGCACTCCACTCAATGGCATTATCGGCATTGCTGACTCTCTAATTGACGGGGCTGCTGGAAAATTGCCAGAAAAGGCGATCGCTAATCTTGCTATGATTGTCTCTAGTGGCAGAAGACTGTCTAATCTCGTCAACGATATTTTAGATTTTTCTAAGCTAAAACATAAAAATATTGAACTGCAAATTAAGCCGGTAGGCGTGCGAGAAATTGCTGATGTAGTACTTACGATTTCCCAACCCCTGATTGGTAAAAAAACATTGAAATTGATTAACTCAATCAATTCGGATATTCCCCTAGTAGATGCTGATGAAAATCGTCTACAACAAATTTTTTACAACTTAATCGGCAATGCCATTAAATTTACAGAATCTGGAACTATTTTAGTTTCAGCAGAAGTGGTCGGCGAACAGTCAGAAAGCTTGAAAATTGAAAGTTCTAACCTGCAACATACCCTACCTTTTGGGAACGGCTACGCCGAACAAGAAGGGCTTCGCTCAACAACTTTTCAAGGGCAAATAGCTATTACCGTTGCTGATACAGGCATGGGCATTCCAGCCGATAAATTAGAGAGGATTTTTGAATCTTTTGAACAAGCCGACGGTTCTACTGCTAGAGAATACGGTGGCACAGGCTTGGGTTTGGCTATCACTAAACAGCTAGTGGAGTTGCATGGTGGAGAAATTCGTGCTTCATCAAGAGTTGGGGAAGGTTCCCAGTTTACGTTTACTTTACCAGTCTCTCAAAATCAAGTTGGCCTAAGCTCAGAAATATCCCCTCTTCCGTCGATAGAACCAAGAATAGATTTAATCGAGGAAACCCAGATTAATCCTGAAACATTAGTCGCGGAAATTGGGGAGTTCAAAATCCTCATTGTGGATGATGAACCTATCAATCTTCAGGTACTGGCTAATAATCTTTCTCTGGAAAATTATGCCATCACTCAAGCCACAAACGGTCTTGAAGCATTAGCAATCATTGACAGTGGCTTTCAGCCTGACTTAATCTTACTAGATGTGATGATGCCTCGCATGACGGGCTATGAAGTCTGTAAGAAACTGCGGGAGAGGTTTTTGGCAATTGAACTTCCCATTGTGATGTTAACCGCAAAAAATCAAACATCCGACATCGTGGAAGGATTTATTTCCGGGGCAAATGATTATCTAACGAAACCCTTTTCTAAAAATGAATTATTAGCGCGAATTAAGACTCATATTCGCCTTGCAAAAATCAATGCTGCCTATGGTCGGTTTGTCCCTCATGATTTTCTGCGATTTTTGGGGCATGAGAGCATCGTGGATGTCAAATTAGGCGATCATGTTCAGAAAGACCTGACGATTCTGTTTGCTGATATTCGCGACTTTACTACCCTATCAGAAGGGATGACTCCTGAAGAAAACTTTAATTTTATCAACAGCTACCTGAGTCGAGTCAGTCCAATAATCCGCGCTCACAATGGCTTCATTGATAAATATATTGGGGATGCTGTCATGGCACTATTTCCTGAGTCAGTTGATGAGGCTATCTCTGGTGCAATTGAGATGCAAAAACAAGTGATTCTCTACAATCAGCATCGGCGAAACCAGGGTTATCTCCCCATCGCCATTGGCATTGGCTTACATACGGGCAGTTTAATGCTGGGGACAATTGGCTCTCAAGAACGGATGGAAAGTACAGTGATTGCTGATGCTGTTAATCTAGCATCCCGCTTGGAAGGGTTAACCAAGCTTTATGGAGCGGGTATTCTGATTAGCGGACAAACTCTAACTTATCTCGCTGATTCACACAACTACAGCTATAGATTTGTGGATAGAGTCAGGGTCAAGGGAAAACAGGCACCCGTAGCAATCTTTGAAGTCTACGAGGGAGACGAGGAGTTGCTCAAGCAGTTAAAGACACAAACGAAGACTAGCTTTGAGCAAGCTGTTCTTCTTTATTCTCAGCAACAATTCGCTCAAGCTCAACAAATATTTCAGGAAATTTTACAAATAAATACCGAAGATAAAGCAGCAATCCTGTACGTAAAACGTTGTGAAAAGTATCAAAAGTATGGAGTGCCGGAGGAATGGGAAGGCGTGGAAGCTTTGACGGAAAAGTAAGTTGAATGAAAAGTTAAACGGTTGAAAAAGAGACTACAACTACAACCGAGCCAACCAAGAATAGCAAGATTGAAACCCCAGAAAGAAATCCGCTTTTTCAAGGAAATTAATGAACTCTATGAAGCTACAAATTCTCAACACAGAGCCGTTTGGGATTTGTTTGATATTTTCAGATTCGAGGACTTAGAGGGAGAAGCCGTAAAAGCGCTGCCACCCTACCGAAAGGGCTTTTATCATGTTAGCTTCAAGAAAAGCCCAAGTAACTCATCCGTTTTTATAAATGCTGATAGATTTGAAAACAGACGGGGCTGCATTGTCTTCAGTTCACCCTATCATATCTATTCTTGGCAGAGAGACTCAAACACCAAAGGTTTTGTCTTTTACTTCAAAGATGAATTTTTAGCCTGCGATATTTTGATCGAGTTTCCCTTCTTCAAGGTTACAGAAAGCAATCTCTTCGAGCCTGAACAAGCGGAAGCCGAAAAGCTACTTGGCTACTTTCAAATGATTTGGGCGGAGTTTAGAAGCACGAATTCCTACAAAACCCATATCACTCAATCGTTAGTGCTGGCTCTACTTTATTATTGCAAATCCCTTTATGAAAGATATAAAGCCCAAGAAAAATACCAATCCCGTAGCCTTATAATTTTAAATCAATATCAGCAATTTATTAATAAATTTTATTTAGATAAAAAGACAGTTGAGGAATACGCAAGTTTGTTGGGCATTACCCCTAATCACCTAAACGATGTGATAAAGCAAGCCACAGGTAAGACAGCCCGTAGCTTTATTGTTGAGCGTATTCTGTTGGAGGCTAAAAGCCTTTTAATTCATACACAGTTAGATATTGCTGACATTTCCCATAACTTACAATTTGACGAACCCACCAACTTTGGCAAGTTCTTCAAAAAATATGTTGGGCTGACGCCGCTGCAATTTCGTAATCGGAAGCCGCTTAAGGATTAATCCGAGCTATTTACCATTTTATCCGGGAATTGTATTACCACAGCTTTTCAAGTAGCGATTATCTTTGGAATGTCATGTCTAGGTTATCCCATCATTCTAATAACCATGAAAATCACAGGTAATACTATCCTCATCACAGGTGGAGCAACGGGCATCGGATTAGCCTTAGCAGAGGCTTTCCTGAGAGAAGGCAATCAGGTAATCATCTGCGGAAGAAGAGAGAAAAAATTACAACAAGCGAAGTCAAAGTTCCCTTCGCTTTATTTCAGGGTATGCGATGTTTCCAAAGACAGCGAAAGGGAAACCTTGTTTCAATGGGTTACCCATACTTTCCCAAGTCTCAACCTATTGATAAACAATGCAGGGATTCAAAAAGAAGTCGATTTGAGAACAGGAGCCGTAGATTTATCGGGAGATGAAGATGAGATAGAGATTAATTTAAAAGCTCCCATCCATCTATCCACCCTGTTTATACCTCACTTAATCCAGCAGAGAGAATCGGCAATTGTAAATATTACATCAGGTTTAGCTTTCACACCGCTTGCGGTTGTTCCTATCTATTGTGCGACCAAAGCAGGTTTACATTCATTCAGTCAATCTTTAAGGCATCAATTGCGAAATACCTCCATTAAAGTCCTTGAAGTAGCTCCACCTATTGTTGATACAGAGTTAGATAGGGGAGCAAGAGAAAACCGAGAACAAGAAAGCGTAGGAATTTTACCTGTGGAGGTGGCTGAGGCAGCTCTTTTAGGTATGAAAGAAGACCAGCTTGAAATTGTAATTGGTTTAGCAAGTAACCTACGTTCTGCTCCTGAGAAAATGTTTAATATCATAAATCCCTAGCATGATGACCCTGACTTGGCGGATGGGAAAGCCAGATTGTGAACAACAATTGATTTAACGGCTAGCTAAAGCTAACTCAGGCATCAATCGTTCTAGTACCTGTTTGAGTACCATCGCCGTCCAGTCCACATCTGCTTCCGTAGTATCTCGTCCCAAGGTTAGGCGGATGCCTCCGAGAGCAACGGAGTCACTGTAGCCCATTGCCTTAAGGATGGGACTAGGGCTGAGTTTGCCGCTGTGACAGGCAGAACCAGCACTGATACCAATTCCAGCTAGGTTCAGCTGTCGCACGAGGGTTTTTCCGGTGATATTTTTACCATCACCGATGACGGAGAAACTGACGTGATGAGGTAAGCGGTGAAGCCGGGAACCTGTGGGTATCAGGTTTGGGGTGTCACTCAGCTGCTCAAAAAGGCGATCGCGTAACTTAATTAACCGAGGTGTCTCCGTTGCCATTTCTGCCGCCGCCAGTTCAGCTGCTACACCAAAACCCGCGATCGCTGCTACAGCTTGGGTGCCAGAACGTAGTCGCAATTCTTGCCCCCCACCCAACATCATCGGCCCTAATTCCACACCCTTGCGGATATAAAGTGCCCCTGCACCTTGGGGACCATAAATCTTATGGCTCGAAATCGAGAGTAAATCTACCGATAACTGCTGCACGTCTATCGGTAGGCGTCCCGCCACCTGGACAGCATCCGTGTGAAACACTGCGCCGTGGCAGCGGGCAATTTGACCAAGGGCGTTAATCGGTTGCAGCGTGCCAACTTCGCTTTGACCATAGATTATTGAAACTAAAACCGTATTCGGTTGCAAGGCGTCTTGTAAATCACTGGGGTTAACTCGTCCCTGGGCATTCACTGGCAATCGAGTAACTTTCCAACCGCCCTGTTGGAGTAATCGCACTGGTTCTGCGATCGCCGAGTGTTCAACACTAGAAATAATGATATGTTGAGGTACTCTGTAGCCTTGGGCTACACCCAGAATCGCCAAGTTATCTGCCTCAGTACCGCCAGAGGTAAAGATAATCGACTCTGCCACGGCATTAATCAGCCCAGCCACCTGCATTCTCGCCCGTTCCACTACTGTTGCCGCTACTTGTCCCCACTCGTGCAAGCTAGAAGGATTGCCCCACTGTTGAGTGAGGACATTGTGCATGGTAGTAATTACTTCTGGGCGCGGCGGTGTCGTGGCGCTGTAGTCCAGATAAATTTGCATGATTTTTCACGCCAGGGGCTATCTCTACTTTCAGGATATAGTCTCTGTACCACTCAATGTCCAACTCCCCTCTGACGAATCACTAACCACCGGGTTTATCAACGTTGTAGTCCTCGTGAGACAAGACAGCGTGAGGTACCAAAAGGTTACCGCAGTCGTGGCAGATCATCCGGTAGTTGCGGGTGACGGGAATACTAATGATCCAGCGGTTGTGGCGCAGCCGCTTTCCACCAAATTCTCTGTAATTATTGTGACTTTCCAAGCCAGCAATGATCGCACGCGCTTTGACCACCACATGGGCTGGAAGATTTTTTAAATCTATGGGGTCTTGTGCAAAGGTGGACTCCCACTCCTGTTTTTGCTGTTTTTTTTCTTCCCATAGCCTATGTTTTTGATCACATCGGTGGCAGGTTTGGCCATAACCCTTATGACCGCAGGGAAATGTCTTTTTTCTTCTCGACATAAAACGGTGGTACAGGGAAAACGCCCCACAACCTCACGGCGGCTGCTCGGCTGTGAGCAATTCCCCTTTCTTTAGGTGGTTAAATTAAGATACGAACGCGAGTCCGCTTGCAATTTATGTTAATTCAAGAACGGTAAGTATTTGAGACTTCCTCTGGTGAAACAGGGAACACTCATCTCATACAGCTGTTGAGTTCCTTGATCAGAAACAAGCGTAGATTGACTTTAGTTGCGCTCGCTCCAAGCATCCAAGCACTGGTTGCTCATCATCAAGTCGCGCTAGTCTTGTCCTCTTCTCTAATCCCTAGCCCCCACCAAGAAAGTCCCGACGCCCTTTTGAGTCACTTCGCCGTGTAATTGCTCAGAGAAATCGCGCTTCCCCTGATCAAGTTCCGCAATATCCGCATTGTTCTCACATTTATGTAAAGGAATACTGAGAGCCAAGGTAAAACCGTATTGACAATGATGAAACTTAGGTGCTTCACTACCACATAAGCATGAAATTCGGAAAAAATTCTATTGCTTCCTTCGGCCGCAAGTACCCGCAAGCAAGAAGAGCAGTCCTGTTCGTTCTGTTTCTAATCTTCGGGTTTGTGCTGGTCAACAGTTTTAGACCAGCACCACAGCACAATTTTGTCAAGCCTCTGCCCCAAGATCCTGCTGTAAAAGTTTATTTTAATTACAATCAAGCCTCCAAGTACGAAGACCCGTACCGACACTTCAAGCGCAAGGGAGATAATCTGGAGCAGCAGATTATTGATGCCATCAATAATGCACAGTCCACCGTGGATGTTGCGGTTATGCAGTTTAGACTTCCCAAAGTGGCTGAAGCACTGATAGCCAAACATTCAACTGGCGTCAAAGTCAGAGTGCTAATTGACAACAAGTACAACAAAACCCTGGCTAACTACACGCCAGAAGAGATTGCCAGAATGAATCGGCATGACAAATTGGCTTTTGAAGAGTTGAAACGATACCCTGCTGATGCCTTGGCTTTGCTGCGTGAAAGCGGTATTGAGATAAAAGATGACACATTTGGCGGTGCCACTAAAGGGAGTGGGCTAATGCATCATAAATTCATTGTTATAGATGGAAAAACTGCTATCATATCCAGTGGCAATCTGACGACATCTGATCTGCACGGAGATTTTAACAGCCTTGAAAGTCGGGGTAATGCCAACAACATGGTCGTTATTCTTGATAACAGCGAACTGGGTAAAGCTTTTACTGATGAATTCAACTATATGTGGCAGGGATTATTTAAATCCCGTAAACCCTACAGACCTCCCGTAACAATTCCAGTTGGAGAGGGAACCCTTACACTCAACTTCTCCCCAGCCAGTAGAAAGCAAGACATCGAAACGACTAGTAACGGGATAATTGCTTTCTTCGTTAAGCAGGCGTCATCAAGTGTGCATATCGCCGTGTTTGTCTATTCAGATCAGAAGATTAGCGACACCCTGGGCGGGGTACGTGATAAAGGGGTGGAAGATATCAAAGTTCTTATAGACCCAGATTTCTACAGACAGCCTTACTCCAAAGCCTACGATGCGATGGGAGTCTGTCCTGTTCCTGGCAAGAGAAAGAGCAAAATCAAAGTGAAGCCCTGGCAGAATCCTATAACCACAGTCGGATTCCCTACAGCCCCAACAGGCGATCGCGGAGTGCATAGTAAGATGGCAATCTTAGATGGCAGACTGGTTATCACTGGCTCTCACAACTGGTCTAATGCGGGGAACTACTCGAACGATGAAACACTGATAGCCATTGACAACCCAACCGTTGCAGCACACTATGAGCGGGAATTTAGTCGCCTTTATGCAACAGCTGTAGTGGGTTTAAACAGTTTGCCGAGCGCCCAGAAGTGCGATAGCGATAGTTTGGTCAGTCCGACGCAACCCGCTACTCCAACAGAATTGGAACCTATCCCTTCAGATAATTAAAGTAGGTTAGAAAATCCTAAAAGGCGGACGCTAAAATTTTCAGGTAAACTTCACCTGCAAGACTAAATCATTAAAGTCGCCGTCACCACCACCAGGCAAATCCTCAAAACCAAATGTGTTGTCCCCCAGCAGGCGGACGTGGTCAACGCCATCAGCGTTAGCCCCCAAGAAGGGGAAGTACATGGCAGGATCATTATTCGGATTTCCATCCAGGAGTGCCTCTGGTCTGCCATTCGCAATCAGGAACGGTGCATAGATCGACCCTCCCTCTAGTTGCCCTGTAATCGTCGCCGTAGCCTGGTTGGCGACGATGAGGTCTAAAGAAGTCAAACGCTGTTGGATGGCGGCTTTTGCATAACCCGGATCGCCTGGGCCCAAATCCACTGTACCATTCCCATCCAAATCAATTCCACCCTTGGCATCAACGACCTTATACAGACCGGCGAAATTGTCAAAGGCTGCCTCCCGGTTTAACACCAACTCAGCTGGCACCAGCCCTCCCTTGTCGCGCAAATCGATCAGTTCCTGTTGTGCTTCCCCTTGCAATCCTGCACCCAGCGTTAGAGGTTCAGCGATCGCTTGGACGTTCAGCACCAGGTCATTGAAATCCTGGTTCCCTCCACCCAACTCTTCTTTCCAGCCTAGAGTAAAAACCCCACTCCCCTGATCTGACACCCGCAGATGGTCAAAT
>CBDTXL010000015.1:0-36192 GCA_965364435.1 uncultured bacterium | reverse complement strand
GTGCGTAAGTTACTTTAGACTGTTTTACGTCTTCACTTGTCCAAAGTCCAGTACTAAACTCAATAGTTCTTCCATCGTTAGACTCCGTTTGACCTGTACTGACAGGTTCCGTACTGCCTCTAAAACAGACTGGGTTTCCTCGGTTTCAAGAGTGACACCGTGCTGCTGTAGAAGGTTGGACACTAGGTGCCGACCTGAGTGCTTCCCCACAACCAAACGACGCTCCCACCCGACTTCTTCTGGGGCAAATGGCTCATAGGTGGTGGGATTTTTGAGAACGCCAGCGGCATGGATGCCGGATTCGTGAGCAAAGGTATTCTCGCCGACAACTGCCTTCCAGGGGGGTACCGTGCTGCCTGATGCCATTGCAACCATTTGCGACAGTTCCAGCAACCGTCGGGTGTCAATGTCCAATTGGATGCCATAAATCCGTTTGAGGGCCATGACCACTTCTTCTAACGCTGCATTGCCAGCCCTCTCACCCAACCCATTCACAGTAGTATTGACAGATAAAGCTCCCGCTTTGATGCCAGCAAGGGCGTTGGCAGTTGCTAGACCCAAATCATTATGGGTGTGCATCTCAACAGGAATGGATAGAGCCAGGACGAGTTGGCGGACTTTCCAGTAAGTGGTGAAGGGGTCGAGAATGCCTACAGTATCGCAGAAGCGAAACCGTGAGGCTCCCCATTCTTGAGCTAGAAGCGCTACTTCTAAGAGGAAGTTTTCATCAGCTCTAGAAGAATCTTCTCCCCCTACTGTCACAAACAAACCTTTGTCGAGGGCAAAGCTAATAGTTTCACGCAGTCGCTCCAGTACCACACGCCACTGTCCGTGGAACTTGGCGGCGATTTGGATTTCAGAGACGGGAATGGAGATATGGACTCGCTTGAGGCCACAGGCCAAAGAAGCGACGATATCTGAGCGGACAGCGCGGTTCCAGCCTAGCAGTTTGGCTCTTAGGCCCAAGTCAGTAATCGCAGCGATCGCTCGTGTTTCTTCGGTGCCCATTGCTGGAATACCGATTTCCAATTCTTGCACACCGAGCGCATCCAAAAAAGTGGCGATCGCTACTTTCTCCTCTACATTAAAGGCGACGCCAGCAGCTTGTTCGCCGTCGCGGAGTGTAGTATCGTTAATTCGGACTTGATTCATTTCTTGTCTCCATAACTGAGAGGCTTTAAGCTGTTAGCTTTTGGTCTGTCGGTAAGTCTTAGAGAAAGACAGCCTTTGGAGTTGTTGAAATTAAGATTTTGAAAGCTCTTAAAGCTAAAAGATTACGTTGAGCTGGATTGAGCATTCCAGCCAATCAAAAATTAGCTGGAGCTGCTCAAGTGTAACCAAACCATACTGCCAGAGAATCATATGCAGAGGACCGGCATCTTGTTCACGGTGTCGTAGCGCCACGGCAAGCTCTGCATCTGAAATAGCCAGTTCATCTTGTAAAAAGTTGATGAATTGAGTATGACTACGATCGCTTTCCATGACGGTATATTCAACCTTTTCTAAGTTTTGCTCTTTCTAGCGGAGCAGAATGCGAAGATGCCAAAATCCTTGCATCTTCAATCTAAAATTGTTTGGTCACAACTAAAGTATCTTCCGCCAAGAAGTGAGCCAGATGGAAGGCACGGTCTTCAGTCTGCAACAGAATTTGTTCGTACAAATAGCGGGTGGCGCGGTCGCCCACACTCTCGGTTTGAGCAGCTTGACGACGAATCAAGTTAATCACTTCCTGCTCAGCTTGCAAATCATGCTCCAGCATTTTGCGGGCAGAAAAAATACCATCAGCCTCCGGCGTAAAGCAACATAACTCTGCCAGTTTGGTAAAGCTAGCTGCTGGCGTACCACCTAAGCCATTCAAACGTTCGCCCAAATCATGGACGTGCCCCTGAACCGCTGAGTAGCTTTCTTGAAAGAACTGATGCAGTGAGTAAAATTCTGCACCTTCCACTACAAAATGGTGTTTTTGATATTGCAGGTAAAGGGCTTGAAAACTTGCAAGCGCAAGATTTAAGCCTTCACAAACGGGAACAGTAACGTCTTGTCCCAAGCCAATTGGATTGTCTTGCACCTGCCCAAAGGGTCGTAAGGTTGCTTGTGTCATCAATCTACTCCTTAATACCAATTCAATTTGACGTTGCAAGGAATTTAAGGTGAGAATTTGTCTGAATGCTAAAATCTGACCTTGAATCCCTTTAAGGGATTGAAATTTAGGCTTATTGACATTTAGTATTGAAATCTACATATCCGGGTTGTGCATCATTTGTTATTAGTAGTTTTTCTCAAAATATTTGCAGGAAAATAACTACTGATTTTTTACAAACAACAAATAACCACAGCGAATTAGTTCTTCAACACTAAAAGTCGGATACCCAAAACTTCAATAGCTTCGTGTCTGCCAGCACCGTTCTAGCCAGTCCACTAACTCTTTGCGAGGGGCAACAAATTGCTGCACAGTACTGCGAACGAGAACAGCAGCGACGCTATCATTAACCTCCACCCAAAGAGAACCATCAGCTGGGCACCAACAGGGAATCATCAACTCTTGTAGACGGTGATAGACTTGCCAACGAAGGGTTCGAGAAACATTCACAACCTGACCGACTGAAGCATTAGAACTAGAGGGTGTAAACATCGTTGCGATCGCTCATGAGCTGTAAGGTTTGCAGTTGTTGTTCGAGCTGCTCAATGCGATCAACCAAGGTGCGAATTACAGTGGCTTCGGTATCAGGCAGCTGCCCGTGTTCCAGGGGACAGATTCGCTCGTCTTTTCGACAGATAATTCGACCCGGTATGCCCACTACGGTGCAATAGTCAGGCACATTCCGCAGCACAATTGAGCCAGCACCAATGCGGACGTTATTGCCAATTTGGATATTGCCCAAAACTTTTGCGCCAGCGCCAACCACAACATTCTCTCCCACCGTAGGATGGCGCTTGCCGCTCTCCTTCCCAGTCCCCCCTAGGGTCACGTTTTGATAAATTAGGGTGTAATCTCCCACAATGGCGGTTTCACCAATCACAACGCCCATGCCGTGGTCAATAAACACCCCCCGCCCTATCACCGCCCCTGGGTGAATTTCAATACCTGTTAAAAATCGCGCCAGGTGAGAAATCAACCGGGGGATGAAACCAACACGCGCGTTGTGCAGCCAGTGGGCAAGGCGATACAAGAAGAGTGCGTGCAAGCCGGGGTAGCAGCATAGTACCTCCAGCCAGTTGCGTGCCGCCGGGTCCCGCTCAAAGATAATGCGAAAATCTGCTAGCAGTATTTGCAACCCGGTAGCGAGTGGATTGTGCTTATGGTGCTTAGGGATAGTACATTCGTCAGTCAGTCGTCTCGCCTCTGCTCGATTGCCACCTCTGCTTGATTGCTTCTTTAGCACAGAGGTTTTGGCCGAATCGGGCAAGGTGCAGACTGAGCCAGTCTGTGAAATGTTAATGGACCGTAGCATCGAATTCCGTGGTTGAAAGGAGCCTGTCGTTCTCCTGCTTATATCAGGTGCCTCACACTACGGCGTTACCTTTGACCTGGATCAGAGTTATTGGATTAATTAAGATTGTACTCAAAGCCCGAAATCCTGATTTTATGGGCATTCAAAATTTCTTTTGGGGTAGGGGTACTGGTATTTTTTAAGGAAGGTACGAGTATTTATGAGGGAGGGTTTCAGGGGGCGACAAGCGCCCTATAATGCTTGCTGTATCTGGGTTAGAGCTTTTAACCCCCGTTGATAAAATGTGCGCTTATTGCGAACAGAAGTGATTAATTCCTCTACCCATTCCTGACACTCATGAAAGGCAGCTATCCAATTGTAACCATACAAACCTATCCAAAAATGGCTATGTCTGCGCTTTGTCCTTCCTGTTTCTTTGGGGCGACAAATATAAGAAGATTTCCCCAATACAGCGGTTCTTTCACCCTTTAACCAAGCCGTGGTCATCGCCAAAGCAATTAATAAAACTATACGTACCAATTTATCGGGTGAAGCTTTGGAGCCTTCCAGATTATAGCCACCTGTTTTACAATCTTTAAACATGGCTTCTATACCAAAGCGTTTTTGATAAACCATCAATGCCATTTCTAAATCCGAAAGATTGGTGAGAAGATACCAAGGGGTTTTTTCCTGTTTTCCTTTATATTTTCTTTTCCAAGATACAGCTAAGTTAAACCGACCAAATCCTTTTTTCTGAGTGATGTTAATCTCTGAAAAAAATTGTCGCTGTCCGGGTACTATCTTAACGGTTGACAAGCTCTTGAATTTCTGCCTTTTTTGGCGAAAACTTGTGTCTTTCTTTTGCCTCAACACAAACTTTACTCCTTGACGGTGTATCCACTGCGCTAGGTCTACGCTGTGGAATTCCCGGTCTCCTATAATAACTACCTTATGAGTTGTTTTAAATAGCTTGATAACAGGTCGCAATACCGTTTGTTGTTCTCTTAAATCACTCGCTCCTTTTTTTTGCAATAATATCCAGAATATAGGAAAGGCTCGTTTTTGGTAAATTGCACTCACCCTCAAAATATTATTTTCCTGCCATTGGGTTCTATCCAAAGCAATAATTAGTTGTTTTCCCTTGGATATGCGTCGATTTATGATTTCTTTAATTAGGGGAAACCACAGGATGACCACACTTAACCTTCTCAGGTTCAAAAAACGTTGTATATGGCGGCGACGACTGTTTTGTTGAATTGGTAAAGGCAGCGTTGCTGCCAACCTTTCTATTTTTACTTGTTTCTGATTCTGGAGTAACCAGACTAATAGTTTTAATGTAATCAGTTGGCTTTCACTCAAATACTTTTGTAAGTGCCTTTGATAGAATTGAGGTAGCATTTTGATAACGGTCTTGTTTTAACGATAAGACCGTTCTTTTTTACCATATACAGGATACGACCGGTAACAAGTCTTGCTACCTCGGCCCGAATCACATTGTCAATAAGCTCGGTATTTGGCGTGGCGGCAAAACAGGTCAAACTCTTTTGGCATTTGGCTTTGGGGGCGCTTGTCGCCCCCTGAACATTCAAAGCCAGAGATAGCGGCTAGGTTGGTGCGACAGATTCAGCAAATGGGATTTGAGATAGAGCTAGTACTAGCCGATAGCCTCGACGGGGAAAGTGAAGCTACTTTTTTAGGATGCCTAGAAACATTAAAACTGAACTTTATTGTAGCTATTAGAAGTAATCATGGAGTCTGGTTGCCTATTCCGCAATTATCTTTGGGCTTTCCCAGACTTATTTCTTTGATGAATTTCTTTCCGAGTCCTATTGAGCAAACCATTTCTAAGGCACATTACCAATTTTCCTCTGCTTAGAGTGACAGAAGAGCGGTATCTAGGACATTCCTATCTCGTCGATAATACCTGCCACCAATCCTAGGTGGTCAAGGTTTTCCACTTGAAGCAGATGATTAGAGTTCATCGTGTACTCGCCCGGTAGACCCCTGAGTTTCGCCACGCTTGTTCGTGCTTGGCTGATTTGAGGCCTTAATCCGGCTCTCCCCTAAACCGAAGCTGTGGCACGAGGATAGTTTATCCAAAACGCCAGCAACTGCTCTTGACGCATTTTTACTACGCCTCCAGGAGCCAATCCCCTCAAACCAAAGCAGCACATGAGGAGGAGGCTTTTTGACCGTCAAATCGGGATGGATGTGACAGTTGAGGGAAAGAATGTGGGTTCGAGTTTATCCGAATCCCCTAGCTTCGAGTTTAGGGGAGAGGAAGCTCACTCATCACCTTCCTCTCTAGTGTTGTCTCTTTTCTTTTCCTGTAACAGTTTTTCCTGTAGCAGTTTTTCTAAGTCCTCGTTTCTGAGAACCTCCTCAATCATCTCCCTGACGGTATCTGACATTGTTATGCCTTTTAGGTAGCAATACAGTTTAAATCTCTCCTTTAGTGCCTCAGGTAATCGAAACCTGAGATAGTCGTCCCTTTCTAGAATTTGTTGCTTCTGGATATTTGGCATCGTTTTAGTTCCCAGATGCGTTATGTATAGCTGAGGGTTGTTATAACATACTAGCAGACAATAGTATTGTTTTTTTGTGATTAAGCAACGGATATTTCATCGTTGCAGCTCCTGAGTATGGTAAAAATGCATTAATTATACACTGCATTAAGTAAAGGATTAATTTAGTAAGGAATGAATTCAAAGTTATCGCAAAAGTAAGATTGCGTGAGTGTTGCCTGCCGAAGGAGGCATCCAATGGCTTATGAAGAGAAAGGTCGTGACGCCTGCGCCTGGACAGTTGTTGATCTGGGGTTAGAGCGTTCTGTTTCTATTTCGGCTCTTTAACTTGTTTTCTTAGCTGCATATAGGATATATATAAATGGCAAATTTAATGTATACTATATGCAATGATATGGCAAGTGATGAGATAAAGAGGGTGACATTCAAGTTGCCTCTGTCAGAGTACGAGCGGCTAGAAGCCTTCTGTAAAAAAGTCCACAGAGGCAAAACAGAAATTCTGCGAGAGTTTATCAGGTCGCTGCCTGAGCCTGAGCCTCAGTCTGAGAAGAAGTGATATCTTCCCCCACTAGCTGCTTTTCAGTATCGTGGGGGCTTGCCATTTCTAAAAATGCTTTAAGTACTTATTTACTGTAAATATGCAGTAATGCTATACTATATTAAGTAATGCAGTAAGTACTGTTACATGACCATCATTGCCCTGATCAATCAAAAGGGGGGCTGTGGGAGTGCGATTCGTTCTCTCTAAACCTTGAGAAACCTGGGTTTTAGCCTTCTGAAATCCACTTTTCGGGGGACGAGAGGCAAGGTTAAACAGGGGTCAACCCCACTGAACCTTGACAACTTGATACTCGATGTAGGGCGAGAATGTTGCGGATATGTAACAAATCCTTCGTGGAAATTGTTAAAAAATCCAACAATTCAATTCCCTACCTCCCCGGTGATGGGAGACAGCATCATCCCCATTTTTCGGCATGACAACCCGGTGGGTGAAGCGGGATGAAAAGCGGGTAACCAGAAAGTTGGTATGGAATCCCCGCGAGCTAGATGGACATGGCTAGGAGACGAACCTGCGCTATTAACCTTCGTTACCGCCAACTTGCTTACCCAACTTCACGAGCAAGAGTCAAAAAGACACGGTTGTTTGGTGTAGGGTGTTTTGCCGCCACTCTACAATCACCCCGGAGTAACAACCCGGAGGATAGCAGGAGCCTAAATCCATCGTAAAACGAGTATCAGGAACGAAGTAACCCGTCATGACCTCTCAGAGTAGGTCGATACCTGAGCAGTCAGTCAGGCGCAGGGTCTTGACGGGAAGGATTGTTTCAGAAGCCAACGCTCTGGGTAATGCTAGAGATACGCTGACAGAAACACTGTAATGCGGATGATAGAAGACCAAGTAAGAGTGAATAAGTCATGAACACAGCTCCAAAGCTGATGTATGAGTGACATCCTCTGCCACTAATTCTTACGAATATAGTGGCAGCTTCCCAACCTTGTAGTTGGGCATTCCTACTTCATCCGGAGTGCAACCACTTAACCGTCCGTAGGCAGCCACCATGGAGTTGCAAATTCCTTACAAGGTAGTGCAGACACCAGATGACTTACTAGAGCAGATACCGGAGCTAGCTCTTCAGTGTGACCAGCTTATCGTCGATGGACCTGCAAGTTTAGCGGAGGCGACCAGGGCGATTCTGTTCCGTGCTGATCTAGCGATCGTTCCGGTACAGCCCACTGGCGTTGATTTGCGCTCGGCTTCTGATGCAGTGAGGTTAATCAAACAGGCTCAGTCAGTTAGGGGTGATTCACCAGCAGCCGCGGTGTTTCTCTCGCGAGCAGTAAAAGGCACCAAGCTTAAGGATGAAGCGATCGCACTCCTGAGCAAAACCCCAGAAGTAACTCTTCTCAAGACAGTGATTCATCAGAAGCAGGCGATCGCAGATACCTCTGGCCAGTCCGCAACGGTTTGGGATTTGCCCAGTTGCCCAGCTACAGAGTCAGCGCGGGAATATGAGCGATTGTTCAAAGAAATTTTGGCTATGTTATGAATCCCAAAAAAAGTCGGAAGCCCCTGGATAATGCCCTGGCGCAGCAGTTTATCTATGGTGAGAAACAACACGGAACCGCAAGAGAACCAGCACCGGAAGAGACACCATCTGAGCCTCCCCCAGAACAACCCTCACCAACTCAGGAAAAAACACCTTCCCATACGCCGCTGATGAATAAGTTCCAAACTCCACCCAAAGAGGCAACCGTGCGCCTTACGGTCGATTTACCAGCATCGATGCATCGGAAGCTGTCCATCTTGGCTGCAAGGACAGGTAAGAAGAAGGCGGAGATTGTGCGGGTGTTGCTGGATGAAGTGCTCTCAGATGTGGACGATTAAGCCCAATCGTTCCTTAGTACTGAGTTGTTCCATACGGACTAGTGCCATCGGGCATGATCGCCAAACTTAAGTCAGCACCACTCAGATTTGTCTTACTCAGGATGGCCTTATACAGATTAGCGTAACGCAAGACAGCATGACTCAGATTGGCACCTGTTAGGTTGGCTTCCGTCAGGTGTGCTCCCACCAGACTGGCATGACTCAGGTTGGCACTCTCTAGCTTTGCACCAGTCAGATTGGCATCTCGAAGCTCAATACGCTCCAGAGTAGCCGTACTTAAATTAGCATTAGTCAAGTCAGTATTTAGGCATTGAGCGTCACTGAGGTCGGCACCTTTCAAGTCACTACCTTTAAAGTCAGCTCCATCTAAGTCGGTATGCGTCAAGTTAGCATTGTTTAGACGGGCACCACTCATTTTTGCATCTTTTAGCTTGGTATTCTTGAGGTTGGCACGGGAGAGGTTGGTATTTCTAAAGTCAGCTCCGCTCAAGTCAACCCCACTCAAATTAAGACCACTGAGGTCACACCCCACACATCTCTTAGTTTTTAGAATCTGTTTAACGTCTGTTTGCTTAGCTTTTAGCGATGGAATCGCATTTTTAATCTTTTCAAGTGGCTGCTGAATTTTTAGCGGCTGGCTAATATTTTTAGCAGATGATAGACGGATTACAAGCGGTAGTGTGGCAGCAGCTAATAGCGTTCCAATAATTAAGAAAATTTTTAAGTTCATACGCCAAAGCCTGCGAAGTTTTAGTTTTGACTATCCCTTCATCTACATTACTCGGACGATGAGTTAGAACACAGGAGTCAGAGCTTAAAGTTTTGGTGAAGTAAGATAGGGTTTTGGTGAAGTAAAATAGGCTCACAAGATGAGCGAACATCGGTTCAGTAATCAGTCCACCTGATTTTTCGCTTAGGCTTGCTCTTTCGAGCCATAATAAGTTTCAGGGGTGCGCTACTGCTCTTGGAAAGTTCACACGCCAGTTCCTCTCATTCACGGCTTGGAGCAGTTGAATATGACCAGTTACCCCCTCAGCAACGTTTTACTACCAGCTGTAATTATTTCTAGTGCTGTCTTTTCTACTTTGACCTTACCGTTTGCTTTAATCAACAAAGAACCGGTGGCTGTCGAACTCCCCTTTTATAATGGCGAAATTCAACCAATCTTTAATGGCGAACATAAAGATGTTGCGATTCCCTATGTCGGATTTGCCATCGTCGTCAGCGTGGGAGCAGGCATTGCCAGCGTCGAGGTAAATAGGAGGTGGCAGGCTTACCGTTCATTAACTCAGGTCGAAGAGCAGTTGCAAAATCCACAGCAAATTTCGTTGGAAAACGAAGCACCGCAAGAAGCACTAAAACTGCCAGAATATCGACCTGAAGCTTCAGCAATAGACTTTTCCCCGACAGAGGAGGTTTTCAGGGGTCAATCTCTAACAGATCCTGATGCAATGGCTGAATCTCAGGACTTCGCTGTTGAAGCTCCTGAACAAGTTGTTGATTTTAGTCAATTTGGTTTACCTCAACCGACTATACCTCATCAGACCACAGGGCAGGTAGCCGCTTTAGAAGAACTGAACTGGTCCCAAGCGCCTCATGAGGATAATTCGGTTCAGCTTGAATCAGATAAAGTCGCCTCTATGTCCGCCGCTCAGGATTTGGACTTAGCCTTCAGTAAAATCCTAGAATCCCGTAAAGAGTACCAAACCTGCCGGATTAAGGTGCCCCATTTAGAACGACGCTTATTTGCAATTGGAGTCAATGGTCAGTACTACAGCTTTTTCAGAGCAGAGAGAACTAGGGATAAGGTTCTAGAAATCATAGCGAAAATTAGCGATCGCGTTGAGAAAACGGTTATTACTAAGACAGAAAAAGGTTATGTAATCTGGGCTTTGGAGCCTGAGGTGTCCTCAAAACTTCCGGCTTAGGTTTGTCCTCTTTCCAGGGCGCTTTGCCGTATTCATCGGGGAGGTGAGCGAAGAGAGCTTGCCCAATTGTCACTCTTCGAGAGTGCCTGTCAGTCAATCAGCTCTCTTCAGAATCACCGAGAGAGAGAAAATTTATGTTCTCTTTATAATTTCTTTAACAGTTCTTCACAAATTCTTTACAAATTCAGGCTAAAAAGGTAAGAAGACTACAAATTATTCAGTCTAGAGAATTCCCGAAACTGCTATTTAATTCAACGAATTAAAAGTAACAGAACCAAAGTGTAAGGGTCACGTCTATTGTTCTGGAGAAGGGAAACATAAATCTGGAAAAGTAGTCTCAAATGAAAGGGGAAATCTTCTGATAAACTTGGGTAGTCTATCTGCTGCAATCAAGTTTGCTAAAACCGGTAACTGCGTTGAATTGCTCTTCTAAGATATTCAGAGTCGCGGTTAGGAACGGGAGGAAGTTACCCTTCTTTGGTGAAAAATAATCTGTGGTCTTCTACTAACTGCTCTTGCTTACAGGTGTGCCATCTATAAAGGTAGATACTTACACGGGCATAAGTCAATAGATATGTAACCTGGAGCAATAAATATAGGGAAAATATCGATACGATAGTCTCGAAAAAAATGTTTTGCATTGTTTAGGTGGTGGGTCAACGCTCTGTCCGATTTATCAGATTTAGTGACCCATTTAACGAGCTTAAAGATTGAGAAATTACCGTCTTTTAAACGAATAGATTAGAAGGCAAAGTCAATCGCGTCTACTTTCTCTTATTTTACAGCAAGATAGAACCCTTTATTAGACCTCTTGCATAAGTCCAGGTTTAAGAAATGAAACCACAGATGTAGACGCGAAGCGGCTTGGCCGTTGGCTACACAGATGAACACAGATGGGATATCTGATTTTTGCCAGAGGTCTATTCTTTGAGTTTTCTTGCTCTCTGCTTGGCTGATTAGTCACAATTTATTGAATTTTCCGGAGGCTGATTTTATGCCTTGGAAAAGGAAATAATCGACAGTTTTGCTACTCAAGTACGCCTATCTGCAAGTGTGGTGCTCATGAGAGACATAATTCAAAAAGTTAGTAATACTGATAAGCAAACAATGATCGCCTTACGGCGGTCTGTTTGGCTGAGTTACCTGCTATCCATCGGAGCGATTTCAGCGGGAGGGCTATCAATCTTTTCGGTGGGTGCCATCCTGGGGACAAAACCAGCCCAAGCTAACATGGCTAACATGGAGGAGCAACCTGTCAGTCTCCCGGCTCAGACCGTTGAAGAAGAACCCGCGAGCCAGACCCAAGTTACTGAATTGAATTTTGCTCCCCCCGTACTCGCTCAACCGCAACCCAAAAAAGTGGCGGCAGTTAACGCGGCGGTTCCAGCCAATCGGTTATCCTTGCTACCAGCCAGGACAAGTAATGACAATAGCAATCTTCTGGGTCAATTTCCGGCGGGAGATAAACCTACCACAGTTCAACGGGATAAAGCACATAATGCAACTGAGGAAGCACCAGCGCTTAACTCGGTTGAACCCAACCAGACAGAGCAATTGGTTGTAGGGGATAAACCTACCACGGTTGAGCTGGATAAAGCACATAATGCAACTGAGGAAGCACCAGTGCTTAACTCGGTTGAACCCAACCAGACGGAGCAATTGGTTGTAGGAGATAAACCTACCACAGTTCAGCTGGATAAAGTACAAAATGCAACTGAGGAAGCAGCAGTGCTTAACTCGGTTGAGCGCAACCAGACAGAGCAATTGGTTGTAGAAGACAAACCTACTACGGTTCTGCCAGCTAGAGTCCTTTCTCCCACCGAGGAAGCGCCTACGCTGTACAAAGGTTCTGGTGCAGCGTCTCTACTTGGGGGCAACATTCAGGCTCAATCTTCTGTGGAAGGCACACAAGAGTCACCATCACAAGCGCAGAACTCCCCGGAAATTAACCCCTTGGCTCCCACACTTACGTTACAAGGAGTTGTTATAAATCAGGGGGACACATCAGCGCGGGCGCGGTTGAGTGGTATCTATCCAATTTCTCCCAATGCTCTAGTTGGTGGCAGCGTCGATCTATCAACTGGAGATAGCCTTTCAGTTGCGCCTGGAGGGGGATTACAGCTACAGCTAAATGAGCTGTATTTTACAGGTTCTCTCCCCAGCCTGCCCAGTCTCCGCATGTCAGTTGGTCTATTGGATCTGACCTCTTATTTTGACCGCAATAGCTTCGCTAAGAATGCGGAGACTCATTTCTTTAATTCTGTGTTTCAGACTAATCCCGCTCTCTCCGCCGCAGGAATTGGTTCTCGTCCAGCGGTTCTTTTGAACTGGGATGTAACGGACAATCTCCAGGCTAGAACCGCCGCCTTTTCTTCGCATCGGAACCTTGGAGATTTGGGCATAAATGCGTTTGCGGGCGAGGTCGCTTTCCGGGCTGGCAATGCAATCATTCGTGGCACCTATGCTTCGGATCGAGATGCTGAAAGGAACAATGGATTCAAGGAAATTTACGGAATTCCTCGGGACAATGGTGAAACTGGAGTCCTGTCATCTGACCGCGAGAACTCCTACGGGATTAATGCGGAATACTTTATTCCGGAAATCAAGATGGGACTGTTTGGTCGCTATGGTCGGTATGAAAATACAGGAGTAGATCAGGGAGGGGATACCTACAGCCTGGGACTCAACTTCTTGGATCTGTTTATGCAAGATGACCGACTTGGGTTCGGCTATGGTCGAGATTTGTCTAACAATGAAATGCGCCGCAAAGATGGGAATAAGGTGCCCGATGTCTGGGAGTTGTTCTATGATTTCCGCGTTTCACCTTATCTCCGGGCGGGTGTGACGCTGCAAGCACGAGATGAGTTTTCAGATGTAACTGCTGGGTTCCGGGTTAAAACTGAGTTTGATTTGACTTCTCTTGGGAGGCTAATTCGATGAATAGCTGGAAGTATTCTCGCCCGCGGAGTAATTCCCGGTGGCAGCGTTTGTGGGCCTGCTTCCTTTTGTTCGGGTTAGCAGGGGGAGTGAGTGTTGGAGCGGTTGTATCGCAAGTTCCAGCAGCGCAAGCACAAGCTGTTCCCGCTGCTGTGCGTCGCGCTCAAACACTCCTCAACCAAGGATTGGTGAATGACGCGATCGCCGCTTTCCAACAAGCCCTACGCAGCAATCCTAACTCGGAAGATGCCAAGTTAGGTCTCGCCCAAGCCTATCAAAAAGCCGGGAAAGACGCCGATGCCTGGAACGCTTATCAACGAGTATTGGAGCAATCCCCCAACAACATACCCGCCCTCAAAGCCGTTGGCTTGCTGGGCGGTTATCGCGCCGAGTGGCAGGTGCGCGGGATTGAGGCGCTAAACACGTTGTTACAGCAGAATCCGAACGACACTGAAGCCCGCGCTCAACGGGGTTTGCTGTTGGGCTACCAACAGCGTTTTACGGAGGCGTTTGCTGATTATCAAATCGCCCTCCAAAAACCTACACCAGAGACACTCCTCGGTGCTGCCCAAATCTATACTTACAGTGGGGACGCAAAGCAAGGACTTGGATTCTTTGGGCGTTATCAAGCCACGGGGAAAGCAATTCCCATCTATCAAATTCCGGCTTATGCGCGGGCACTGCGAGAAACAGGCAATCCCGGTCAAGCGATACAGGTACTGAGGCAGGCGCTTGCTCAATCGCCAAAATTCCCTGGAACGGAAACCGAGATTCGGGCCGCTCTCGCCGAAGCTTATCAAGCCAATCAACAAATCTCGGAAGCGTTGGCGGTACTAGAGCCGTTGCGGGGCAAAAAAGAGGCGCTGTTGCCGTTAGCGCGATCGCTTACAACAATTGGTCGTCGTGAGCGCCGAACTGACCTTTACTCCGAAGGCGCGACTCTGTACCGTCAGGTACTCGCTTCAACGTCACAGTTTAATCCGGCTTTGGTCAGAGAAGTTGCCGATGTCCTGAGTGAATTGCCGTCTGAACGTGCTGCTGCGCTTGAGCTTTATCAACAGCTTACCACTCGCGACCCGAATAACAAGACTCTGTTGGTGAAGCAGCTGGTGTTGGAAAATGAACTGGGTCGCATATCGCAAGCTGACCTTGAGCAGCGTTTGCTCGTCAGCCTTCAATCCCTGCCTTCTGACCCCTCTGAGTTGCGCTCAATTGGTCAATCCTTGTTGTCACTAGACCCTCCCAACCCGGCACTGCTACCTGTTTACCAAAGTTTGCTCTCGTCTGGTGTGGACCTGCCGTTTTTGAATTTCCGCATCGCTCAGATATTGCTACAACGCAATGATCTTGAGGGGGCAAAGCGGGCAATGGAAGCTTACAGAAGTTCGCCCATCGGCTCTTCTGACTTGGCACCGGAGTTATTGATTGCAGAGATTGAACGTCGCCAAGGGAACTTAGAGGCTAGTGCCCAGCGGTATCAGGCGTTAATTGAGCGCAATCCAAGTGGTGAACTTCTGGGTAGTGCCCTGCGGGGGTTAGCAGGAATTCGCATTACTCAAGGTCGTCCGGATGATGCGATCGCTCTTTATGACCAACTGCTCCAGCGCAATCCCAATGATTTACGCACCGCCTTGGGACGTGCTAATATTGCATACCAAGCTAAGCGCATTACCCAAGCTGAAGCCGAGGCTGTCCTCAACCGCTGGCTACAGAATCAATCGCCAAACGATACTCCGCCGGAATTGTTCAGTCTCGTTAGTAGTCTGCCCCCCTCTCCAGAGCGGGAGTCGCTGTACAATGCTCTGTTAGCGATCGAGCCGGATAACACGCCGATCCAACTCCGCAGGCTTCAGGTGCTAGCTCTCGCGAACCCCCAGCAGGCGAAAGACGAGATAGCTCAGTTAATTGCCCGCAATCCGGACAACATTGGGGCTTACTTCGTGCAGGGAGAGTTAGCTCAAGCCTTAGGCGATTTGGAACTCGCAAGCCAAGCTTACCAAGCGGTTTTGGAACGGCAGCCTGATAACACGGGTGCCATATTGGCTCTGGCAGGGGTTCGCTTTACTCAAAAGCGATTTGCTGATGCGTCTGTACTCTATAAGCGGGCACTCGCCCTTAATCCTAAAGATATGGATGCACGCCGAGCCCTTGCTGAACTGAACGCCGCCCAAGATCAGCCCTTCGCCGCACTTGAACAGTTCAACACGCTGAACTCTGAACAAACGGCAACAAACCCTGAGCTGAACAACCGGATACAGCGACTGGAAGTGGACATCCTGAAACGGCGAGGTTTCCAGCCTTACTGGGAGCGGTACTAATATCGTTCGATAAATAAAGGTGATTAAAAAGGTATTGTAGAGCGATCGCGTCTGGGGGTTGTTGCGATCGATGAGTTTCGGTTGGAGGAACTTTCTTCAACCGGAGTTTTCGCCGCGCAGGCGATTCAATAATGATCTAGGGGCTCTCGCATTCGTGCCTAGATTTATGAATCAATCCCGGATTTATCTTCACGAATGCGAGAGCGTTGCGAGTAAAGCTTGATCGCAAATCGCATTTTGGCTTTCATCGACTATTTCAACCGAACCCTAGCAAAACCGTTTGAGTGGAAGTATGAAGGCTACCCAGATGTGGTCTAGACTGGTGGGTTATTTCTGCCGCGCTGTACTAGTGGTCTGTCAACTTTATTTTGATGGGGGGATGAGGGAAATACAGAGGCAAATACCCCCTTGCCAACCATCCCTAAAAAGATCACCTTATATGACAGAAGAGCGATATAGCGGAGCTTGCATTGATGCCCAAACCCTATAGTTGGCGTACAAATAGCTCTCGCTGATATGAGCCGCAATGGTTTTACTTGCAAGTCCTACTTTATCAGGAGTTTGACAAATAAGATTTAACTAGAATTACAGTTGCAAACCTGTATTTTACTTAGTTAGCAAAATCCTGATTCTGCCTACCTGCTAGTTACTACTTTGCGGCTGATGACAGCGAGAGCTAGATCTACGACACCTTAGCAATAATACTTTTCAAACATCCTCTTCAGCTTGTTTTTTATTCTTAGTAACCAACACTCCCAAGGATAAACTTAATAAACCCAAGATGGTAGTTGGTTCAGGAACAGGGGTAACATCTGCCTGTACTTTCCCCTCATAAGTTCCCAAACCAGCTTTTGAAAAATAAAGTCGTCCGAAATTGGGTTGGAAACTTAAAGGACCAGCAGGAGCATTTATAAAATCGATAGACCCTCCGAAGGGTCCACCGCCCGAACCACCGAAGTTGACGAAACGATCACTACCAATGGTTTCGATTTTTGCAAAAATATTAGCCACTGGTGTTACAATATTCGCGTTTGTAAAGCTGTCTCCAACAACATTAAAGAAAAAGTTAAAGTTTGGTAAAGACGTAAGTGCGAATTTTCCATCTCCAGGATCTCCGTCAAAGCTAAATGTTCCTGTTCCTACGATGGGATCAGTGACAGTAGCATTAGGTGTATTATCAAATTTGAAGTTAAAGGTTACTGCTTGTGATTTGAGAGGTGAAAGACCGAGCAGGGTTACGGCTACTAGGCTTGATGTTAAGACAGTAAAGATGTTCTTGTTCATTTTGTCCTTGTGCAGTCTAATATCTAAGATGTACTTAAATGAATATTAACAGTATGTATATATTGAAACTGTAAATTCATTGTCAAGTCTCCATGAAGTCTTATTCAATTTTCGGGTGTTGAGTTCCACGGTGATTGTCGTCTCATAGCAGTTCGCTCTCCTGGCAGGGTAAGCTCATCTAAATAGGTATAAATTGTACTTGATAAGGGAGTGAGAGCTTGAGCAGGGAAAATAACAAGCAACGTTACTTTGAAAATCTCCAGGAATACGCTCCATTCCCGCATTATCTCAAATCTACGTTTGTCTTTTTGCTGAACTAGCAGCTTTTTGAGAGTGGAAGCTTCTTCAGTAATCTCAATTTTTATAACTGCAACAGTAAAAGCATAATCCAACAACCTAAAACCGATTCACTAATTGATGCGATCGCTTTTGGGAATTTGGAGTTACAACATCCAAATGCGATCGCTTTCCTTTAACAACCTATCCGAAAAGTCCGTTCAAGATGACTAGCTATCTGTATTCATCTGCTATAGCCTGCTATAGGCTGCGGTACTGTGAGCATAATGTATTTAACGCAGTAAACTAATGCGTTAAATACATAGTGTTCCGACATTTGTAATTAACAATACATACTCAAGAGGTAGGCTTTGAGGTATGGGTAGATGAGCGGTTCGATAAACTGCCCCATACTGTATGGTTGCTCTCCAGTAGCTCCCCTGTGAAGAATCCCTATGGATTACCTCTACTTCCTAGCGAATGCCAGCCTAAGTCTGCGAGTGGTTGAGTATCTACACTCAATGCCCCAGCTGCCCGTTCAATTTATGACGGTGATTCATCAGATTGACGGCTGGGTGATTAAGGTGAGAATGAACAGCCCTCTCACTCCTCAGCAGCATGGAGACTTTCGGGCGTTTATGAACGAATTGGGAATTCCCTACATCCCAGGAATTCGTCTACAAATGGCACTTTGGAGCCTGGAGACAGGACAATCGCCCCTCGAAGTTATGCGTCGCTACAAAATCGCTGTGGTTTCTCATGGTAGTCCCGACAAAAGCGACATTGAAGCGTTTCGCCAACAGTTCACGATGGGGTTAGGATACTGCCCAGAAACTTTGGCTTAAATAAACTACCCCAAAGAAGTCAAACCATTATTGAGCAGCCTATCAAGACAAAATGCCAGGAACACTCATTCGCTTCAGGTGACGTTGAGAAGCTACCTTGTTAGATTGGGTATGGCTAAGGAGCGGGGCTTCCGGCTCGAAAAGCTCATCCGGATCAAGTCGCAGAGGTTCTGTATCAAGTAGGTGGCATCCCTAACTCAAGTCAATATACTTGTGTCAAACTTTTCGAGCCTTTGACCAGATTAGTAGAACTTTTTTGACACTCCCAATCTCAACCAAGAGATGGGCATCAGGGGCTGCATCTTTTAACCAGACTCAACACCCCTGCTGATGAAACGCTTTTTTCGTAAGGCATTTACCCATCTACCCGCGAATAATCGAGGGTCACATCGACGCGAGGGTCGCTCTCTGGCTCCCCGAAGGCATTCCTTCAAGCGACATTCTCTGGTTTTGCTATTAATACTCTGCTGTGCAGTCCCGCTTGGATTGACAGCCACCTTGGCTACTGCCCAGAGTGATGCTGATGTTCCTGCGTCCTCGGAAGTATCCCCTTCAACGGAGACACTACGCCAAAGCAATGTTGAAGAGAGGAAAGACAGAACCTCCCCAGATTCAACCGAGCCAAGCGCGTCCCCAACAGCGAATGAGGTCGCTGCTCCTCCTGCGGGTGATCCCTACATCTTAGAATTCAACCGCAGCCCAGTTGTTGGCACTCGCTTCAGCTTGCGGGGCATCTATGATGAAGCTCGGCTTGGGTTTACCCGTCCCCGCGACTGGCAGCTAAAATCCGTCAAAGCCCAGATTCGCTATCGGCATTCCCCAGCTCTCTATGCTACTCGCTCGAATCTGACCATTCTGATTAACGGCGCGAGTCTCGGCAGTATCCCACTCAACCGCAAAGGGGGCGAAATTGGTAATGCGGTGTTCGATGTGCCGCTATCGCTACTTCAGAACTATAACGAGCTTACAATTGGGGCGCTACAGAACAACTCCCCCACTTGTACCCAAGACCCCTATGACCCTTCACTTTGGACGGAGATTCTGCCTGATTCAAAAGTCACATTTGACTTCAACCCCCAACCGATTTCTCTAAACTTCACTAGCTTTCCCTACCCAGTCTTTGACGAACTCAGCTTATATCCCAACCAGCTTACTTATCTGCTACCGAATAAAGTTGACGAGACTTGGCTAACCGCAACGAGTCGTTTCCAAGCCACCATAGGACGCTTAGCTGATTTCCGCCGCCTGGATACCCGGATAGTCAAAGCCCTTGATGAAGTGAAGCCCCTTGATCGTTTGGTGATTATCGGGACCCCCACTCAACAGCCAACCCTGGAGTCGCTGGAACTGCCGATGCCCCTGGCAGACAATCAGGTACTGGATAGTGATAAGAAACCCTTGCCGCCAGAAGTTGGGGTTTTGATGTTGACCACCACCCCCAACAAGAAAGCCCCTGTGCTGGTAGCAACCGGCAATGGACCGATTGGTGTCGCCAAAGCTGTACAGTTTTTGGTGCAGTCCAGAGACCGCAAAATCGGTACGGGTCAATCAATCATAGTGAAAGATCTCACCCCGGTGCCTTCCCCGCCGCCCCGCGAGTGGGCTGGGTATTTGCCACTTGCTGACAGCTTCAAACTTAGCAACCTTACCACTCGTGCTCAAAAGCCATACCAGGATGTAACGGTTCGGGGTTCTGATTCCCCACCGATTGAAATTGATTTCCGGGCACTGCCAGACGATCAGTTTGGGCCTGGTAACTCGATGACCCTGCGTTACAGCTATGGTCCACAAATTAATGCCAAAACCTCATTAGTGGAAGTTAAGCTGGATGGGGTTGCGCTTGTTGGAAAACGGCTTACCTCAATCGATGGGGGAACGCGAGAGTCGCTCAATATTGCCCTGCCAGGAGACTTGATCAAACCTACCTCAAAACTCCAGGTTGATTTCCGTCTCGATGCGCGGGAGCGTCGCTCCTGTAGCCGGGTGACGGATCAACAGCTCTGGGGCACTTTGCATGCCGATACGAGTTTTGACCTAAAACGGACAAATGCTGTCCAGCTGCCAGATCTTAAGCTGTTACAGTACGGTTTCCCGTTTGCCGCTCCTCAGGATTTATCGAGTACAGCGATTGTTGTGCCAAAAGACCCCTCAACGAGCGATCTGATGACGTTACTAGAGTTTAGTGCGAGACTGGGACGGCTCAGCAAAGCTAATTCGGTTCAGTTATCTGTTTACACAGCCGACTCATTCCCGAAGGAGTTGCTCCAAAAGCGCCAGATTGTTGGGATTGGTACTCAAAAGAAATTTCCTTTCCCAGAGGCTTTTACGTCTAGTGGCTTTCAGTTGAGGGATACCTTTGAGCGCCTGTTGAACCAAAGCAAGGTTCAGACGACGCCTGATAATGATGGCGTCATCAAGGAAATTATCTCTCCTTGGAATAAAGAGCGTGTGCTACTGGCATTGAGTAGTCAGACGGATAAAGGCTTAGAGCAAGTGCAAAACTTCTTGCGTCAAGACTCCTTATTCTTCCAAGTTAAGGAAGACACTGTGCTTATCAGTGCTAATACTTCAACTCCCGACGCTTCTGATCCCAATGCCTATAACCTTGAGTTTTTGCAGCGCGAACAGAAGCGTCAAGTCGATAAAACACCTGTGCCACGCCGGTTTTACCAATTCCTGGCAGGTAGTTGGTTTATGTTAGGGCCAGCTATAGTGGCGGCAACGCTCATCCTTTACGGCGTTGTCCAACTGTATCTCAAGCGGATTTCTGGTCAGGTGAAATAACGTTGTTTGTTGTTTGTTGTTCGTTGAAGAGTCCAAAAACCAATAATCAATAACCAATATAGCTAGTCTATTTGAGTTATGAATAATAACAAACCACAGAGGCACAGAGAACTCAGAGAAAGAGAGAAGAGAGAATTTCAATAATCATTTAGACTGGCTATAACTAATAACTAATAACTAATGACGAGTACATCCTCAAAAGTCAGGTCGAAGCTAAGTCATAGGCGCTTTGGGATTTCTTCTGAGCAGCGTGAGAGAATCGCGAACTTGCTTGTCGAGCGCATACCTCAGGCTTTTGACGAGATTTTTAAGTGGCTCTCGCACCGTCAGCTGCTGTTGCTGATTGTGTCGCTGCTATTGCTATTAACTCCACTGATCACCGCACGCCCTGCGATTTGGCAGCAAGGGGTGGTAGCGGCGCTGTTGATCGCGACGGGACGCCTCGCCCTCCAAATGGAGGAGCAAAATCCTAGTAAAAGAACAAGTGAGTATCTTCACTTGTTTTTGATTTTGCTGAGTATTGTTACAACCCTACGCTATTTATATTACCGCACCAACTACACCCTGAACTTCGATGACTGGATTAATGGGATATTTTGTTTGTTGTTGTTTGTGGCGGAACTTTATGCAATTGGCACTCTCGTACTCGCCTACTTTCAAACAATCAAAATCAGAGACCGCAAGCCGGTTGATCTTTCCCTTTATCCCCAAGACCAGTGGCCTAAAGTTGATATCTATATCCCGACCTACAACGAAGATGTCGAGATTGTCCGCAAGACAACCCTGTGTGCCCTAGCAATCGAGTATCCAGCGGACAAAAAACAAGTTTATGTCTTGGACGATGGTCGGGCAGAGAAATATAAAGCCCGTCGGGAAGAGTTGCGCCAAGTGTGCGAAGAACTTGGCGCAACAATGCTGACACGGGACAATAACGACCACGCAAAAGCCGGGAATATCAACACAGCATTTAAATGTACAGGCGGCGATTTGGTGCTAATTCTCGACTGTGACCACATGCCAGTCAGACAGTTTCTGATGCACACAGTCGGCTTCTTTTTTAACCCCCAAGTGGCTTTTGTGCAGACGCCTCACTGGTTCTATAACCCAGACCCGTTTGAGCGCAATCTCCTAACGCGCGGCAAAATTCCTGTGGGTAATGAACTGTTTTACAAGGTGCTACAAAAAGGCAATGATTTCTGGAATGCCGCCTTCTTTTGTGGTTCTGCCGCTGTAATTCGTAAAGAGTACGCCCTCCAAGTGGGTGGCATTGCGACAGAAACGGTTACAGAAGACTGCCACACTGCCTTCCGTCTTCATTCCTTGGGATATGAATCGATCTACTACGACAAGATTATGGTGGCAGGTCTGGCACCTGAGAAATTCTCTGCCTATGTTGGTCAACAAGTCCGTTGGGCGCGGGGCATGGCTCAGATTCTGCGAATCGAAAACCCGCTGATCAACCCGAAACTGCATTTGACGATTCCCCAGCGGATCTGCTATTTCAGTGCCACATCGCACTTTTTCTACGGGTTTCCCCGATTGATGTATGCGATCGCTCCTCCGCTATTCTTATTGTTTGGCATCAACTCAGTCAAAGGTCTGGGGCTAGAAACGTTGTTCTATGCTCTGCCTCATATTATTCTGTCGATGCAGACAAACCACATCCCCTACAAGCATGTCCGTTTCTCCTTCTGGAACGAGATTTTTGAGTTTGCGATGTCATTCCAGGCGGGAATTGTCACCCTTTTAGCCCTAGTTAACCCCAAACTTGGTTCTTTTAATGTGACCGATAAAGGGCTTTCTGTGACCAAGCGCAGCTTTGACTTTGATTCGGTGCGGTACCTCGTTATTACCAGTGCAATTGCTTCGGCGTCCTTGCTTTCCGTACCCTTTTGGCTACTACTCTCGCCCGAGGATACCCAGGCTGTTCTAATCAATGCGCTGTGGTGTATCTTTAACTTGTTCTTGCTTTTGGCAGCTGTTCTGGTTGCCTTCGAGCAACCCCAACTCCGTCGGGCGCACCGCCTGTCTCGGAAATTGACGGCAGTGATTCATAGTGGGGGTCAGAGTTGGACTGGTCAGACTGTAGATGTGAGTGAAAGCGGTGCCCAAATTCTCTTGGATGAATGGCCAAACATTCCCGATGAAATCAAAGTCGAGTTGGTGGGAGACTACGGTGCGCGGGCATTGATGAATGGGCGAGTGATTCGTGCGATCGCTACGAGTAAACTTCAGGCAAGGCTGTTTATTGATTTTGTCAATCCAACTCGCACCCAGATTGATGATCTGACCTTAGTGCTCTTTTCTGATGTGAAGGAGTGGTTTTCCCAGACGCGCACTGAGGTGGACAATCCGATCGAATCCCTCAAGTTCATTGTTACCAGTATCAAGCGCGTCTTCCGCGAATTCCGACCAGCAATTGGGGAGAAGGTACGCAAACAAGTGAATGCCTTTGCACAGCTTTACTGGGAAGGTTGGGAAGGTCACTCTTATACGGCGAAAGTAACGGAAATCGGGACGCAGGATGTAAGGGTTGAATTAGATGCCAGCGACGTTTTTAATCTGGAGACGATGCAGCAAACACAACCGCTAATCGGTTTACTGCTGAGTCAGGATGCGGATAACCTACAGCCAACTAGTTTGTTGGCTCAGGTTGAAACAATAGAAAGATTGGACACTTCTCCTACAGGAAAGCAACAGGAGTTGGAAAACAGTGCATCGGCAAACCGAATTGCAATTGAGTTAAGTTTCCCGGAGTCATTAAGACGGCAGCAACATTCCAAAATTCAACGGCTTTTGAAGACGCTTGATTAGTCACTAGTCATTAGTTTTTTAAGGTACATACCTCGCGCTCTTAGTGAGTTTTTTAAACTAAGTAGAGGCGCGATTAATTGCGTCTCTACGGACTCTGTCAAACAAACAAAATGTGGATTGGGTCAACTCGCGGACTAATGATTCGCTCTTCACTTAGCACATGCCCTGCAAGCCGCATGTGGGAAGCTTGTGAATTAAGTTGCTCCTATGTCAGGTTAAAATTAACATAAATTAACAATATTTTTTTCTGAAGGAGATTTAATCCCTCAACTTCTAAACTGCTTTATATGAATAACTGCTGAGTTATTCTCGCCAGAAAAATTAAAGTAGAAACTCATATTATCTTTATCTAATTTTGTGGCTCTTCATAGTGACTTCACCTGTTTTATAGGAAAATCTTGTTAAACTTAGTAATAACAAGTAACCTACTTGTTCATCTACCACGAGGCTGAGATTTTTTCGTTGTCAGAGGATGTATTACTGCTCTTGGGTTTCGCAATAACCTCTTAAATTCGAGACCAGAGAGCTTTTAAGGATCATTACTCACCCCTCGGACTTTTGTTACTGCCAGCTCTACGGCTTGACTCTTAAGCGCATTTTCCGCTTTAAACCGATCATCATCTGGGCAGAGAATAAAACAGTCAAGTCTAGCGCCTCAGTCGCAATCTATTTGTGACCCAAAGATTGGGGATGCAGCTACGTCCGGATTGAGATTTGCGATTCCATGAAAGTCCGCTATCGACAGGATTTACCAGGGACACAAGATTCAATTTTTTTGAATTGTTGGTCATTGCTGCAACTCCCTCGTTTTTTTTCGGCTGTACTAGCCGAGAAGCGGGATTATTGGTACAGCAAACGATATTACCTTGTTTAGTGTGACTTTTACAACGAACTTAACCCTTTTAGTTTCAACGATTGGATGAAACCAAGGTAGATACAAATGAACACCATTTCTATGGCTAGCTACAGATCTTCCCAAAGGCTAAACCCGCTCTCGTTATTAGCACAATTATCTAGTCGTCAGGCAAATGGTTGTTTACAAGTAGCTAGTGGATCTGTTTCCTGGTCAATCTATCTAGAACAGGGAAAACTGATCTATGCCTCAGATTCAGTTGACCCATTCGAGCGGCTTGACCGTCACTTGCGTCGCCTCAGCCGTCAAATTCCTACTCTTGTCAGTGCAGTTCGGGTTCAGGTTCGCCTGATATTTGAATCAGATTTAGAGAGTCAGTCAAGTCAAAGTCCTGATTACCAAGCAATTTGCTGGTTGGTCAATCAACAGTATTTAAACTCAGTTCAAGCAGCAGCTTTAGTTGAAGAATTGGCTGAAGAAGTAATTGGGTCACTTCTTTCAGTGAGAGAAGGAACCTACCAACTAATTAACCAAAGCCAATCTGAGGAACTGCCTAAGTTTTGTCAACTTGAGCTTAGAACGTTGGTTGAACGCTGTCATGAACAGTTGCGCCATCAGCAACCTTCAGCACCACCGAGTGTAACTCCTGAGCAGCGTCCTGAGTCTTCAGGTCAAAATAGCGCTCAGAATAAACTCAATTTGGTTCAGAATACTTCCCCGACAACTAGCCAAAATTCCTCGACCAGCAACATTAATAATTCTACCATAAATCCCGGTAAACCCCTCAGCAAGAGTACATACACTATTGCTTGCATTGACGATAGTCCAACGGTTTTAAACGCCATTAATTCATTCTTGGATGATAAGAGTTTCTCGGTTGTAATGATTAACGATCCGGTGAGGGCATTAATGCAAGTTGTCCGGATAAAGCCGGATCTGATTTTGCTTGATGTTGCGATGCCAAACTTAGATGGCTATGAATTATGTTCCCTCTTGCGGAAGCATTCGCTTTTCAAAACCACCCCAATCATTATGGTGACGGGAAATACGGGTTTTCTAGATAGAGCAAAGGCAAAACTGGTTAGGGCATCGGGTTACTTGACAAAGCCTTTTAACCAATCCGAGTTACTAAAGATGGTGTTTAAGCACTTATCTTAGTTTTGCTTTAGCCGGAAGATGATTCGCAATATCTGGTTAATTAATTGTGAGGTAATGACGCATGAGTACAACATTGATGGGCACAATTTTGGTAGTAGAAGATACCCTATCCGAGTTGGAGTTGATGAGCCATTATTTAAGAGAAGGAGGTTATACCGTAATCAATGCAGTTGGTGCCAAAGAAGCTCTCAATAAGGTGATGGAGAAAAAGCCAGATGTCATTATTACCGATGTAGTTATGCCAGGAATGAGTGGTTTTGAGTTGTGTCGCCGCCTCAAAACTGATCCCGTTACAGAAAATGTACCGATTGTAATTTGTTCTTCTAAGGACCAGGAAATTGATCGACTCTGGGGTATGAAACAAGGAGCAGATGCCTACCTAACCAAACCCTTTACCCGTGAACAAATTCTTCGTGCGATCAAAGCAGTCGCTGTTTGAGTTAACTATACATGCTGAAGGATGAAGGCTGAAGGATGAAAAACTATCTGGTCGCCTCAAGAGAGGAATGAGAGCTTATCCCATAAATCCATGCTTCATATTTGATACTTCATACTTCTTTAGTCAATGAATACTTCAGCACTCGCCCGACTACCGGACCAGAATACGAACAAAAAAAATCTGGGGGATACGTATCTCAAGTTTCAGTTTGGTCAACAAACACCTGCTGTTTTATCAATGAGTCGGGCACAGGAGGTTGTCGTTCTGCCAGTTCATCGCCTGACGCCCATGCCGAACATGCCCGCCTATATCATGGGTTTGCTAAATCGGCGATCGCGTGTGCTGTGGGTAATTGACTTGGCTGGGATGCTAGGTTTACCAGGAGTCGAAACAAATGTTCAGCATTACAACATAGTAATTATCAATAATGGGTCAGCTTCTTTAGGGCTAATTGTGCAGGCTGTTGAAGGTGTGGTACGCCTAACGCCTGAGTGCATTCAACCTCCACTCGGCCAAGTGTCATCGAGTCTAGTCCCCTATTTACGCGGATGTAGCTTGCAGGAACAAGAAATCTTGTTAGTGCTGGATGGCGAGGCGATTATGCGATCGCCCCTTTTACATAACGCTTAGGCTCTACCACAGAAGACTTAGGAATTAGGAATTAAGAATTATGAATTGAACCGCCAGTTTTATTTAATTCATCATTCATCATTCCAAATTCGTAATCTCCCTGAAACTTCCTCTCTTAATTGCCAATTTCTTATCACGTAATGGTGCTTGTTTCATGGTTAAGCAATTCAATAAAGCCAGCAATGGTGATAACCCAACTCCAGATACTATCAATCAAAACGGCGTAGTTAGAAACAGTTACGGTCACGCTGCCTTCCCTCCAACGGGAATGGATGTGGCGATGATCAAACCTGCGATCGCTTCTCCTAGCTACATCCCCTCTCAAAAACCCAGCAACACTTATCAAGCATCTTGGTGGGGGCGGCTCAGCTTAGGGACTAAAGCGACGGCATTAGCAATTGCCATTGGCGTTCTCCCAGTCTTGGGAATAGGGGTAACCAGCTTTACCGTAACCAAGCAAGCACTTAAACAAGAAGTCATCAAAGACCAACAGGCTCAAGCCCTTGAAAGACAGCTTGCCCTAATTCTACTAATGGGAATCGGGGCGTCCACAGCGCTGGCTGGTATCATTGCGAGCATCCTGACCAGACGTACCCTCCTACCAATTCTCGCTGCTACCAACACCCTTGAGAAACTTAAGGCTGGGGAAATAAATACCCGTATGCAGGTAGAAGGCGAAGACGAACTCGCCTTCTTGGGGTCTAACATCAACCAGATAGCAGACCAAGTTCAGGCTCTCATAGAAGACCAAAAAGCCAACCAGGCAAAAATCCAGACCTATGCAGAGACCCTCAGCGCTGCCACCAGAGGAGACAGCCAATTCCTTTTCGATCAGGCAGTTCAACAAGCTAAAAAGCAGCTGAATGCAGATCGTGTCGTTATCTATGGCCTTGAGCCAGACTTGAGCGGCAGCATCGTCGCCGAAGCCGTTGATCCAGGTTGGCCTCGCGCCTTATCAGACCGAATCTCCGACCCTTGTATCCCTGGAAAAATCCTAGAAGAATACAAAAAAGGGCGAATTGTTCCCAACAACGACATCCGCGCCACCAAATATTCTCCTGCCCATCTACAGCTGTTGAACCGGCTGCAAGTCAAAGCCAACTTAGTAGTGCCCATTATCGCAGCCGACACCCTCCTAGGGCTTCTCGTTGCCCATCAGTGCTCTGGACCACGGGAGTGGCAGGAGCCAGAAATTGAATACCTCTCACAGCTAGCCACCCAAATTGGACTTTCTTTAACCGGAGTCAGTCTCGCTGCCCAGAAACAAGCCGTAGCCGAACGCGCCCAACAACTTAATGAAATTATCTCCCGTGTTCGGGAATCCCTCAAGGTCGAAGAAATCTACCATGCCGCTGTTACAGGCGTCCGAGAAACCCTGAAAACAGACCGAGTGATTGTCTATCTCTTTGACGCAGACTGGCAAGGAACCATCGTCGCCGAATCGGTGGGTAGCGACTGGCCTAAAGCCTTGGGGGCGAACATCGCTGACCCCTGCTTTGCCGACCAATATGTTCAAAAATACAAGCGCGGTCGAGTCAAGGCAGTTGAGAACATTTACGACGAGGGCTTAACCCAGTGTTACCTGGGTCAACTCGAACCCTTCAAAGTCAAAGCGAACTTGGTTGCACCAATTATGGTAGACGGTCAGTTACTTGGGCTACTGGTGGCCCATCAGTGTTCCAGCACCCGGCCTTGGCAGGAGTCAGAAATCAACTTCTTTAAGCAAGTGGCGATTCAAGTTGGCTTTGCACTGGACCAAGCCGCCCTCCTGGAGCAGCGAGAACAAGCACGTATCTTTGCGGAAATGGTCTCCCAAGAGCAACGTCGAGAAAAAGAAGCACTCCAGCTCCAGCTTTTAGAACTACTCAGTGATGTTGAAGGAGCAGCTCGCGGTGACCTCACGGTACGTGCAGATGTGACCGTCGGTGAAATTGGCACTGTTGCTGACTTCTTCAATGCAGTTATTGAAAGTCTGCGAGGAATTGTCACCCAAGTGAAAAAAGCCGCCACTCAGGTCAACACCTCACTCGGAGAAAACGAAGGTGCAATCCGTCAACTTTCAGCAGAAGCCCTCAAGCAGGCTGAGGATACGACCCGCACCCTGGACTCCGTCGAGCAAATGACCCATTCGATTCAACAGGTGGCAGAGAACGCCCGTCAAGCCGCCGCCGTGGCTCGTACAGCCTCGACCACCGCAGAAGCCGGTGGGATGGCCATGGACCGCTCAGTGCAAAATATCCTTTCGTTGAGACAGACTGTAGCAGAAACGGCGAAAAAAGTCAAGCGTCTGGGTGAATCGTCTCAGCAGATTTCCAAGGTGGTTTCCTTGATTAACCAAATCGCCCTGCAAACGAACTTATTGGCAATCAACGCCGGGATTGAGGCAGCTAGGGCTGGTGAAGAAGGTCAGGGGTTTGCGGTAGTCGCCGAAGAAGTCGGGGAACTGGCTGCTCGCTCCGCCGCCGCAACCAAAGAAATTGAAAAGATTGTTGAGAACATCCAACAAGGAACGTCGGAAGTCGTCGAGGCGATGGAACTAGGCACAACCCAGGTGGTTGAAGGCACCCATCTGGTTGAGGATGCCAAGCAAAGTTTGAGTAAGATTTTGGAGGTGTCTCGCCAGATTGACAGCTTGGTGCAATCAATTTCGAGTGCAACTGTGTCTCAAGTTGAGACATCTCAAGCTGTTACTGAGTTGATGAAGGAGATTGCTAAAGTCTCTGAACGCACGTCTAATTCCACGCGACAAGTTTCTGGCTCTCTCAAAGAAACCGTAGGGATTGCTCAGGAATTGCAAGCCTCTGTGGGTACGTTCAAAGTGGGTGGGGACTAGGAAAGAAAATTAGGAAATAGGAATTCAAAGATTTTTCTTCAATTTATAGCTCCTACTTCATCACTCTCCCTCCTTACCTTTTCACCAATCACCTATCCCCTTTTCTGCCATGTCACAAGACAAGGAACGTGAAATTCAGCTCCAGTTTCTTGAAGAAGCACAGGAGTATCTGGACACGATTGAATCGGTACTCTTGGGCTTGTCCGGCAGCCACATTGATGGTCACCAAATGGATGCTGTCTTGCGAGCGGCTCATTCGGTCAAGGGCGGGGCCGGGATGATGGGGTATCAGTCATTGAGTCAGCTGGCTCACCGTCTGGAAGATTCTTTCAAAGTCTTGAAGGCTCAGAAAAACTCTATTAAAGTCGATGCTGAGCTTGAAAGCTTGCTGCTGGGGGGAGTGGACCGCCTACGCCAGATACTTATCCTGAACCGTCAAGGGGCTGACGTTGATGAACAGTGGCTGGCTACTGTTGGCAACCCTGTTTTTGACAAGTTGCAGCAGCGCCTGGGTGACCCCGTAGCTGACGACGCGAGCACCATGCTGGGGTCAGAAGACGGGACAAATGTGGCAGCTCTTTTGTTTGAAACGGAAGTTGAGGGGTGCCTAAATCGCTTGGAGGCAGTTTTAGCCGACCCGCAAACGCCTTGTTTAGAGGAAGAACTCTCGATCATGGCGCAAGAGCTGGGGGGTTTGGGCGAAATGCTCCAGCTGGATGCTTTTACGCAGCTGTGTGAATCTGTCCTTCAACACCTAGAAACCGAACCTTTGCAGCTCTTAGAGACGGCTCAAAGAGCGCTTTCTGCCTGGAGGCGATCGCAAGCTTTGGTGTTGGTTGGTCAAGTTAATAGCCTACCCACTTCTATCGGCGGGGTAAAAGAGGCTGGAGTACCAGTAACCCAAGCAACAAGTCTCCCAATACCCACAGAGTCAGTGGAGGAGATTTGGCAAGAGCAGGTATTGGCGGCAGAATTTGATACCTATAGCCCAGCAGCTGAGCTAGTTCAGTCCTCAGTAACTGACAATGATCTTCTTGAAGAAATAGTTGCTGTATCAGAGACAAGCGAATTTCATTCTCGAAAAGTCCAAACGGATCACCCAACATCTACAGAGGTTCCAGCGGAACATCTGTACGCGGTGGAGGAGAACGGGACTCTGGAGGTATTTGCGGCAGAATTTGATACCTATAGCCCAGCGGCTGAACTCTTGACACCCGACGCTCAAAGACATGGCTTAGCGTCGAAGAAGGTAACTGATAATGATGTTCTTGAAGAAAGAGTGCAAGATAGCGAGGTAAGCGCACCTCTTTCTAGAAAAGTTCAAAAAGCTTCTGGAGATGTTCAAACAGCAGACTTCAGATGGCAAGAAGTGAAGCCCGATGCCGCATCATCTACAACTCCCAAGGAAAGTCAGGAAAATACGGTCCGCATTCCAGTCCGGCAACTGGATCGACTCAACGATCTATTTGGAGAACTCACCATCGAGCGCAACGGTCTCAGCTTGCACCTGGGACGTTTACGTAACTTAATGGAGAACCTCAGCCGCCGAGTTAGCCATCTGGAGCAATCGAATATTCGCCTCCGAACCTCCTACGATACCGTTGCAACCCAAGCGGCTTCAAGAGCGGTTGCTACATCGCTGGTGGGTTTATCCACATCCTACGGGGGGGGTTCTCCACCCAAGACAAGCTATAACCCGTATGGGCACGACAATGCCTTGCCCCTAAATGCTTTCAATGGTGGCGATAGCGATTTTCATCTCAGCATCAACAGCGGGTTTGATGCCTTAGAAATGGACCGGTACAGCGACTTACACCTGCTGTCAATGGAAGTGATGGAAACCATCGTCCAGATTCAAGAAGTCACCAGTGATATTGGACTTGGTCTTGAAGATACAGAGCAAACGGCTCGTGAGTTAAACCAGACAGCCAAGCAGCTGCAAACCAACCTCACCCGAATTCGGATGCGCCCCTTGTCAGAGTTGGTGGGGCGATTTTCCAGAGCCTTACGAGATCTTTCTTTGCAGTACGGCAAACAAGTTGAACTCAAAGTGTTCGGTAAGGGAACCCTGATTGATCGAAGCATCCTGGAGGCTCTTTCCGACCCCTTGATGCACCTGGTACGCAATGCCTTCGATCATGGGATTGAAGACCCCGCGACTCGTCAGGCTCAGGGTAAACCAGCACAAGGGGTGATTGAAATTAAAGCCGCTCACCGGGGTAACCAGACAATAATTACCGTTAGTGATGATGGCAACGGCATCAACCTTAACAAAATCCGGGCGAGAGCGGAAGCTATGGGATTGGATGCGGGGCTACTCGCCGCCGCCAGCTCAGATGAGCTGCTCTCGCTGATTTTTGAACCTGGATTTAGTACCGCAGACCAGGTAACAGCCCTCTCTGGTCGAGGTGTGGGCATGGATGTCGTTCGCAACAACCTCAAGCAAATCCGTGGCGATATCAGAGTTGATACTCAACCAGGTCGAGGAACAACCTTTACCCTCACGGTTCCATTTACTCTCTCAGTGGCACGAGTCCTGCTGGTGGAAAGTAATGGAATGCTGTTGGCATTTCCCACAGATGTGATAGAAGAGATACTCTTATTGATACCAGAGCAGGTCTTAACAACTCCTGGCAGCGAAGTTCTCAAATGGGAAGGGGACATGGTTCCCCTGACTCGATTAGGAGCGTGGCTAAACTTTCAGTGCCCTAGGAGAGTACAAACGCCTGAAGGCATACCCAGCATTAGTGAGCCAACTGTGCTGATGATTAGTCAAGGTGATCAGTTGGTCGGCATCCAAGTAGACCGATGCTGGGGTGAACGGGAGGTGGCCATCCGCCAAGTTGAAGGAACCATTCGTCTGCCTCCCGGCTTCGCCAGCTGTACGATCGAGGGCGATGGTAAAGTTGTTCCACTTGTTGATGCTGCCGAGCTGCTGCGGTGGATTGCCAGCTCATCGCGCAATCCCAACACTGATGGAACTGAGCCTCAGCACTTGCCTCAACTGGGTACCGTACACTATGACGAACCACCAGCTTGGGTAATTCCTCAAAACCAAAAAGATACCATTTTAGTTGTTGATGACTCGATTAATGTCCGTCGGTTTTTAGCCTTGGCCTTAGAAAAAGCCGGGTATTTGGTGGAACAGGCAAAAGATGGTCAAGATGCTGTTGAAAAACTCTTTGGTGGATTGCTTGTTTCAGCTGTTATTTGTGATATAGAAATGCCTCGCCTCGATGGTTATGGCTTTTTGGCTCGGATCAAATCAGACCCAGCCTTCAGCGAGTTGCCGATTGCCATGCTTACATCCCGCAGTGGGGATAAGCATCGCCAACTGGCGCTGACTTTGGGCGCAGCCGCCTATTTTTCTAAGCCCTACAATGAGCGAGAGTTATTAACAACTCTGAGGCAACTAATTACAGAAAGTCGAGCAATAAAGCGCATTCCTTCTGGAATTTTGTAAAATCATGGCTGTTTTTTCTGCTATCACCTCCCGACGCTCTACTACTCGCAAAGCCGAAGCAACTCAACAATTGATTGTTTTTCGTCTTAGGAATGAAGGCTTTGCCCTGCCCATTAGGGCAGTCCAAAAAGTTATCCCTATGGGCAAAATTTATGGCGCACCAGGGCAATCTGGGGTAAGCCTGACACTTTATCAAGAGCAAGAATTAATTGTCATAGACGCAGGACATCGGATTTTTAGGGGAGTACCGAGTCAGGATTCACCTACGTCGAGTGTTCTTCGTCAATCAAGCACCGAACAGCTTGATGACACATCTTCGGAGCAACGCTATCTCCTGATTGTACAAAGCTCTCAAGGCAAACTGGTAGGATTACCGATTGAAGAGCCACCTTCTTTGCAGCGTGTGCCTGAGTCTGCCTTTGCCCCCCTAACATCGGAGTATATTTCTGAAGGGAATATTCGATGTGTCAGTGCACTGATCAAACAAAATAATGATCAACCGCCTCTATTTTTGCTCAACCCAGATCAGTTAGTTCAGCCCCAGCAGGCTTTACCGCCAACAGTCAGGTAAACGGAGGCGATAGGCGATCAAGCTTTAAAGAGCGAGAGCGATCGCATTTAGAGGGAACGTCGGATTAGTTGTGGATTGTTCCATCTGGCATTATTGCGCCATTAATGCTAGCTTCTGTTAGATCGACCTCACTTAGGTCTATGCCTTTGAGGATTGCTCCTGTCAGCTCTGCCCCTTGCAGATTAGCACCAGTTAGATTGGCTTTGCTCAAGTCAGTACCCGTTAAATTTGCCCCCCATAAGTTTGCACCTTCCAGATTGGCTTCTGTCAGGTTTGCCTCACTCAGGTTTGACCCCCATAGGTCTGCCTGACTCAGGTTTGCCTTACTCAGGTTCGCCTGACTCAGGTCGGCTCCACTCAGGTTTATCCCACTCAGGTTTTCCTCTTGGAGTGACACGCCAGGGGCAATTAAGTACATCCCAGTCTCGATAGGGTCAAAACCCTCAGGAAATTGAGTCGCCTCGTTGTAGAGTGCGCCCTGACAGTTGGCATTGTCAAGGGTGGCGAAGCAGAGATCCACCCCAAACAGGTTGACCTTCCTCAAATCCGCCCCACTTAGGTCGGCTCCATTTAGGTTTACCCCTTGAAGTGACACGCCAGGGGCAATTAAGTACGCGCCGTGCTTAGTGGGGTCAAAACCCTCAGGAAATTGAGTCGCTTCGTTGTAGAGTGCCCCCTGTAAGTTGGCATTGTCAAGGGTGGCGGAGTGAAGATCGACCCCAAACAAGTTTGCCTTCCTCAAGTCTGCTCCACTTAGGTCGGCTCCCCTCAAGTCAGCTCCACTCAAATTTACCCCTTGGAGTGACACTTCAGGGGCAATTAAGTACGCCCCGTGTTCGGTGGGGTCAAAACCCTCAGGAAATTGAGTCGCCTCGTTATAAAGTGTTCCCCGAAAGTTTACCTGTTGAAGGTTCGTGGAACCCAGATCTACCCCAAACAGGTTTGCTTTCCTCAAATCTGCTCCACTCAAGTCGGCTCCACTTAGCACTGAGAGCCACAAATCTGCTTCACTTAGCTCCGCAGACTTCAAGTCAGCTCCACTTAGTTCTGCCTCCCACAAGTCGGCTCCACTTAACTTTGCTCCACTCAGATTGGCTTTCTCTAGAGTGATTCCATACAAGGAACTCTGACTCAGGTTGGCTTCCCCCAAGTCCGCTCCCTGGAGATCTACTCCACTGAGGTTGGCTCCACTGAGATTTGCCCCTCGCAGTGATACGCCAGGAGCAATTAAGTACGCTCCTGCCTCATGCGGGTCAAAATCTTGGGGAAACTGAGTCGCTTCGTCGTAGAGTGCTTCTTGAAGGTCTGTCTCTAGAAGGTTAGCGGAGCCCAGAGCTGCTCCCAATAGGTTAGACTGCTTCAAGTCAGCTCCACTCAAGTCGGCTCCACTCAAGTCGGCTCCGATAAAGCAAGCCCCCCTTAGATTTGCCTCCCTCAAATTAGCTTCCCTCAGGTTGGTTTTCCACAGGTCAGCCTGACTCAAATTAGCACCACTCAGATTAGCGCTATTCAGGTCTACCCCACTCAGGTTGGCATTGGTAAGTATTGCGTGAGGAGCAATTAAATAGGCTCCTGCCTTAGTAGGCTCGAAATTTTGGGGAAACTGAGTTGCTTCGTTGTAGAGTGTAGTTTGAAGGTTTGCTTCATGCAGAACGGCACTACTCAAGTTCGCCTCACTTAAATTGGCTCCACACAGGACGGCACTACTTAAGTTCGCCTCACTCAGGTTGGCTCCCAATAGATCTGCCCCACTGAGGTTAGTACCCGTCAAGTTTGCCCCACTGAGGTTGGCTCTCCATAAACTGACTCTCTTGAGGTTTACCTCACTCAAGTTGGCTTTACTCAAGTCTGTTCCGCTAAAATCTCTTTCCCCTACTGCGTATCGCTTCAGAAGTTCGTCAGCATCCATATCATTAACCTTATAGTTTCATCTTAGAAACCTGATGCACCTGTTAATTCCCTCAATTCAGCCCTTTCCACCAAATTCAAACCATTTGTAGCCGTCAGTGTCAAGGATGATTTGATTGTTAACCTCAGTAGGTCCCTGCTTTAAATATTTCAGTATCCTGGAGTGCAGGTTAAGAATTATGCACCCAGCTGCGCTCTTTAAGCACCTTGAATAACCGCTTCTGTTCAAGAGGCTTTTCTATTAAGATTATACTATTTTAGTATAAACAAAGTATAGACTGATGCCGAGAAAAAACCAACCTACAGTGGTATTTCAGCCATCCCAGGAAGAACTTCAATTACTAGATGATTACTGCAAGAGTTCTAATCGCTCTCGCACAGATGTATTACGAGAGCTGATTAGAACCCTCAAACGCCGCAGAAAACTAGAGACCTGAATATGGGCGGTGAGTAGCAACCGACCCGAAACATACCCTAAAGCTAACTTTGAAAAAAAAGAAAGTGGGTTAGCACTTCTGGAAACGGCTCAAATCCTGATAGAGCAGTTTGCAAGTAGATAGAGTACAAGCTATCCCCAGGGGAAAAGCACTTTGCATCTACACCTTTACTTCACTTACTTGCAAACTGCTGTAACTCCGTGGAGCTTCAATAAGCTGTTATGCATTTAAACTGTGATAAGAGCATCACCCTTGTTTTTGAGCTTTCGTCCCCACTTAATAATTAGCTCTCCTTCATTTAAAAGCTGATGTAATAAATAAGCTGTTATGCATTTAAACTGTGATAAGAGCATCACCCTTGTTTTTGAGCTT
>CBDTXL010000014.1:0-36490 GCA_965364435.1 uncultured bacterium | reverse complement strand
GAGCCTCAACTCCTTTTATTAAAAATACTTATCACCCTGACTCCTGGAGAGCCGGTATTGCTCATGAAATCAACAATCCCGTCAGCTTCATTTACGGTAATCTCACTCCCGCCCGTCACTACTTCCAAGACTTACTGAACCTGATTGAACTCTATCAGCAAACTTACCCTCATCCCACATCCAAAATTCAGCAGCTAGAGTCTGATATCGATATCGATTTTCTGGTGGAAGATTGGCAAAAACTGATTGATTCCATACAGGTAGGGGCTGAACGCATCCGCGAAATTGTGCTTAGCTTGCGAAACTTCTCCAGGCTGGATGAACAAGATCTAAAAGTGGTCGATATCCACGAAGGCATCGATAGCACCCTCCTGATTGTGCAGCACAGACTGAAGGCAGAGGGCAATCGCTTGGAAATTGAAGTGATTAAAAATTATGGTCAACTGCCACTGATTAGCTGTTATGCGAGTCAGTTGAATCAAGTGTTTATGAATCTACTCTCGAATGCAATTGACGCTCTAGAAACTCAAGCTCCTCCACGGGTGATTACTATCAGCACAGAAATGGGCAGTGGGGACCGGAGATCATATGAGGAGGGAGTAGGAAATGAAGAAGAATCCTCCCCTACTCCCTACTCCCTACTCTCTACTCCCTCTGTTGTCATTCGCATTGCCGACCATGGTCCTGGAATGAGTGAAGCGGTGAAAAAGAAGATATTTGACCCCTTTTTTACCACGAAGCCCGTAGGTAGTGGCACGGGATTGGGATTATCGATTAGCTACCAGATTGTAGTGGAGAAACACAAGGGTCAAATCAGTTGTATTTCTGCTCCAGGAAAAGGAACAGAATTTATTGTGGAGATTCCAGTTAACCAAAAAGCATTTACTAACTAGCTAGGCATAAATAAACTAACTATATTGTTAAAAAATCGTCACAATCGGTTGAGCGAAGACTTCTACAATCCTTTCATCTATTCAAAAATTCTGTACTAAATTCCCAACAGAAGACTGCCGAGGCTACACCTCTGTGTCAACTCCTCATCTGTTTTTTATTAGCGATCGCACTTGTCAAATTTCGGGAAATGGATAAAGTTGAGCTAAGGTGCCGATAGAGATTGAGCGATTAAAACTGGCTACCCGTCTGCTCTTGAGGTAAATTTGATTTGAGTTTTTTCCAAAATCCTATTACTAGTTCACTCACTAATTCACGTTTTAATTCACAGGCCAATATCCAACGCTTTTGAAGGGGAACTTCCAAACGGTCTGGCGTCAAGCTAGAAGATTGCCTCTCAAAGCCAGCAGGTGGGTGAAACGAGCGGTATCGATAGCCTCGAACTGTCATTGCAATCTGTTGTCCTAGCCCCAGCTCCTGGCAACTAAGCATGAGAGTTTTGCGCTGAGTCCAGGCTTCCTTGAAGGATTCAGCATTTGGGAAATTCAGCATTAATACAACGTTGCCCAGTTCGTCTTGCTCTCTGGATATCCAAGCTTCTGTAATTGCAGGGCATTTTGCGTTCTCCCGAAAACGCGCGATCGCTTCTTCTGAAATACTGACGTGTTGTAAAGTCATAAAAACCCCTTAAAAATGACAAAAGTTAGTTCTGAGAAAAACCGTAGGTTTTAAGAGAATCCGCTTAACACAAGCGTTCTTTTATCAGAATGCCAGCTTAGAAAGATGAATGAGTAAAGCTCTTATAAAGAAATCGCCAAACAACATGAAGTTTTCAAGGCTTTCAATGACAACTCCCAACCTAGCTAAATTATTGTTAAATATTCGTCACAATCGGCTGAGCTAGTACTTCTACAATCCTTTCACATATTGAAAAATCTGTTGATTTGAATGGGTTTAAAAATTTTCTGATGAGAGTTAAAAAATAGGGAGAAGTTACAGATCAAATAGCCTGTTTATTATCTGTACTAAATTCCAAACACAAGGTAGACAAAATAGAAATACGTTTCTCGCACGAGGAACCCAAACTGGCTGTTTAGACTTCGATACCGGGTGGTCAGTGTCGGGGATGGATACGCATCCATTCCCAAATCTCGCGCCATTAACACGGATCGCTTCATATGTAAGGGGTCGCTGACAATGAGAAACCGGCGCAATTGGTGGGCTGCTGCCACCTGTTTGGAGTAATAAAGGTTCTGCTTTGTCGTTCTCGATTGAGTTTCCGTCAAAATAGCAGCTTCTGGAACACCTTGGCTTTGAGCATAGCGTTTGGCGACAATCGCCTCTGCCGGTTCATTGCTCTCGCCTTGTCCGCCAGTAAAAATCAGACTTTGGACATCTCCATTTTTATAGAGCTTGATGCCGTGATTAATCCGTTCTCGAAAAACCGGGGACGGTTGGTTTCCCCAGACTGCCGCTCCCAGCACAATTGCCGCATCAGCCGTCAGGGTATTCTTGTTGCTGCCGTAGATATAGATGCTCCCGGCTGAGTATGCTCCCGCAAGCAGGAGTAAACACACAAGTAAGAGTAAAGCTTTGATTAGCGATCGTTTTTTTATTGTGTGACGCTTTCGCCTAGTCATATCAAGTCCGGTGGAATACCCATTACATTCAAAAGGATATTCTCTGGCCGAGGATGTGCTATCTCATATATAGCGGTTCTCATTTGGCTTCTCTTGCAGATTTTTGTAGGGGCAAGATATTATCCTGCCCTCACCGTGTGTTGCATGCTTAATTCCTTCAATTCTTTCGTGACGACCTGCAAGGCGAGATGCTGACGCACGACCTCTCGGGTGGCTGCCAAACTACACGCCAGGTCAACTCCCTCCTGTTCCAGAACACCCAAAACTTGATAGGGATTGTCTCGTGCAACTACAGGTAACTGATGGAGTCCTCTTGCTCCCATACGGTCTAGGGCGTCAGCGATCGCTTCATCTGGGTAAGCGTACAGGATGTCTCTGGTGCAGATATCAGCCAGCCACTGAGTCGGAACCTGACCACTAGGGAGGCCAGTGTCAGAGCGAATGAGCGATCGATTAATATCCTGTAACGTGACAAGACCAATCAGCTGTTCAGCATCATCGACCACTAAGGCACTACGACATTGCTCGGTCGTTAAGGCAAGAGCCGCTTCTAATACAGACATTGAGCCCAATAGCATTAAGGTAGGCTGATGCATCGCCTCCGCCACCGGCATTTGCTGCAAAATTTCCCGCTCCAAGTTTTTCTCAACATTTAGATCGAGAGTAGCTTGAGCCATTGGCTCCTGAAGAGGTGTTGGTTTGAGTCTCTCCATCACCCAGCTAGAAAGACCTACCGCCGCCATTAGTGGCAGAACAATGCGGTAATCCCGCGTTAGCTCAAACAATAACAGGATTGATGTCAAAGGTGCCCTGACACTGCCAGCCAGAACCGCTGCCATCCCCACGGTGGCGTAAGCGGGTGGTGCAGCAATGTTCACCATCCCGGCTGGGATGATTATCCCTAGAAATTCCCCATATAGAGTTCCCAAGCATGCCCCCAGAAACATCGCTGGGGCAAAAATTCCGCCCACCAAACCACTACCTAAACTAATCGCTGTCATCACCAACTTGATGACCAGCAGGGCAAGTAACAAGGGCATAGTAAACTCAACACCCTGGAGCATGGCTTGGATTGTTTCATAGCCGACACCTAGGATTTGAGGCGAGTACAAAGCAGCGACACCGACGCAGAAACCTCCAATCACCGGCTTGATGGGTGGCGGTAGTCGTCCCAGCCACCTCAAACCCACAACTTCCCCCTGAAAGCAACGCCGCGCCAGTTGAATTAAGTGGGTGTACGCCAGGGATACGAGACTTGCCAGCAAACCCAATCCCAGGTAAAGGGGTAATTCTAAGGGGCTGCGGACTTCATAGACGGGTAGTGCAAAAGCGGGTTGGGCACCTAAGCCAATTCGGGCAATTAAAGCCGCCACAACCGCTGACAGTAGCACAACGCTCACGGCTGAGGTCGCAAAGGTGGTGCCCAGTACCACCTCCAAGGCAAAAAAGACACCAGCAATTGGGGCATTAAAACCCGCTGCCAGCCCCGCCGCCGCACCAGCCCCTAAAAGTAAGCGATGCCGCTCTCTAGAGACTTGCAGCACCTGACCCAGCAGCATCCCGATATTTCCCCCAATCTCCACACTCGGTCCTTCAGGTCCTAAGGACGCACCAGTACCTATAGAAACCGCCGCCGCTACCATCTTGGTAACAGGTCGCAGAGGGGAGATTTTCCGAATGCCTTGAGCCGCAGCAATGAGCGAGGACATACTAGGACCAAAGTCAGGCCGAGCAACGCGCATTAGCCCAACGATTAATCCCCCAAGGGTGGGCACACAGGCTAAAGTCCAGGCTCCCCAAACGGAAATAAACCCCATCAAGTCTCTCAGCATCCAGGTGTGGATTAGCTGAATTAAGTAGTGAAAGGTAACATTGCCCATTCCCGTGCCACCGCCAATCACGACAGCCAGGAGTAGCACAACGCTTTCAGGTGAGGGTTGTAAATGATTAAGAGCGCGGGGGAAACGGTCAAACGGTGAAGCCACTGCCGAGGAGTTCGGCGATAAAACCTTGTTGGGGGGGATGGCGGTCATTGAGGGGCGACAGGAGGGATAAGTCGAAAATGTTTAAATTTTGTTTCATTTTTATTGTGATTGATTAACAGTAAATTGACCTGTGGCAAGACAGCCGGGGATTACTACTAATAAAGAGACAGCAGCTTCTAACCTAGGGATTGGGTGCAACGGGAGTGAGGCTTTAGCTCCAGCTTTTTCTCGCTGGTTGCTATAGTAGGACTTACGCTCCTGCCCCCCTTTTTAAGGGGAGTTGCGGGAATCTACAACGGCTGAGATACCCGACATTCCCTAAAGGATGCGTAAGTCCTCTATGAGTAATCATACTTACCGCCTTTGTTGACGGTAGAAAATTGAACACACGCTCTAGCCCTGAAGGCTTAATAGTCGCGATGTGTTGGATCTGGTCGTTTACTGTTTTCCTAAATCCAGACTATCAAGACTCACGTCCGGACGCCCATTGATCTCGCCATTTGACGGTTCCTTCACTGGCAATCACCCAGCGCCGAGCAACCAGATTTTCCCGCAAGGGTGAGTGACCTTCACGCAACATTGCGTATTTGTAAGCAATGAGCTTTCCAGCACTTTCATTAAAGGGAATTTCGCCAAACCAAGTGTTGGTGTTGATGTATTCCAGTGGGTATGCCTTAGCAATATCCCAGTTGCCTAACTCCGGACAATCTCCCGTTACGACAATGGTTTCACCAAGCTGCGTTTGGACTCCATTGAGTTGCACCCGCACAATCGTTTGTGCCTTGATTCGCTCCGCAACGTGACTGATTACAATTACTTCTTTTGAATCTAATTCTAAGTCATGCAGCTGCCCGTCTGTGACTTCAAATTTACGTCTCGATAAGACATCGGTATGCTCTCCATCGGGTAACTCTGTGTCAACCGACTCCAGCTTCACCGCTTCTCCACGATTCATTGCCACAAACAGCAGGGAATCCCGGTAACGCCGAACATAACAGTAGACATCAGGAGTTAGGTACTTTTGCCACTGACTCCCCATTGATACTGCTGGATTCAGTCGCCGCAAGCCTGAGAGCAACCGAATCTCCCGGTAAAGAGGGCTGTCGGTGTCCCAGCTTTCCATCATCGGGCGGTTGTAGGGGTCATTGTTCCCGTAAGGGTTATTATCCCCATTTGTGTCGTTGTGGAGATACTGTTCTGTACCGTAGTAAATGCAGGGAATCCCACGGGAGGTCATAATGAATGCGATCGCCAAACGCAAGATTTCCGGGTCAGGGTTTAACGTCTGGAATCGGTGCATATCGTGATTATCGATAAACGTAATCAGTTCAGTTGCGCCGTTGTACCGATAATCCTGGTCAAGAACCTCTTGAATTAACTGAAATCCCCCTTCCGCACCTGCCCCTAACGCCTCTCGAATTGCTGTTGCTAGACCAAAGTCCAGAATCGACATCCCAGAGTCATTGGCAAATTCAACCGATCGCTCATTAAGAGGGCTACTATAAATCCATTCTCCGAAGATAAAAACATCCGGCTTATGGGTTTGAATATCAGCGTTAAATTCTTGCCAGAACCAGATGGGCATATGCTTAACCGTGTCAACCCGTAAAGCATCAACTCCCCGGTCTAACCATTGCTTAATCGCTGACTTGATGTATTCTCGATATTCGGTATTATTTTCGTTAAAGGTGGCAAGTCCTGACAATTCACAGTTTTGCACCTGCCACTCGTCTTCCCAGTTGGTTACTTCACCATAATGGTGATACCAGTGATTCTTATCGTTATTGAAATCAGCAATTATCACTCCATCGTCGTAGAGTACCCCCTTCTTGCCGCTAAAATCAGGGCTGCTGTGGTTACACACAATATCCAGAACCAGTTTCATGTTCCGTTTGTGTAACTCTTCAATCAATTTGTCAAAAACTGTATCTTTGGTTTCTTGAGTTTTATTGAGAGATGGTTCATCGTCCTTGCTAATAAAGCGAGGATTGATCCGCTTAAAATCTTTCGTCCAGTAGCCATGAATCGCGGCACTTTCAATAAATAATGCTTCAACTTGCTCGAACAAAGGAGTAAGCCATACGGCTGTAACTCCCAGGTTCTTTAAGTAGTCCAGCTTGTCAATAACTCCTTGTAAGTCTCCACCCCAATATTTGCCCCACTCCTTTTGTTCTGGGTCATAAAGTTCTGGGTTTGGGCCTTCACTATTTTCGGGATCGCCGTCATTAAAGCGATCCACTACTATGAAGTAAAGGGTTTCCTGACGAAACTCAATATCCCTGGTATATAAAAATTCTAAGTCTATCTCATTTTCTATTGGAGTTTCTGCTACAAGAGCATCGACTTCCGCTTCTAGTTTTGCATCTGACACTTCATACTGAGATGAGGAACCTTGAGGAGGAGTTGATACCATAGGATTGAGTTAAATGGTTATAGAGGGTCGTTAAAGTCGGTCAAACTTGGTGCATTACGTCTGTAGCTGAGGGTTACTCAGTCGGACGTATTGAAGATTTTACGAAAAGTCTTGTTTTTTGTATAGATGCTGGTCAACCTGTTACTCGTTATCTATCTAAAGATAGAGGCGCAACTGCCCAATAGTTGTTATGTAGGTAGTGCCTGGAGTGGCAATGAGTTTGTTGGAAAAGGTGTGGCGGCGCAGTCAGGAAGTGGATCAAGCTCAAGTTTGGGCTTGGCTTTATCGAGTGCGATCACACAAATTTTAATTTCCTGGTGACTGCTTATCAATATATTCTCGCCAGTATTTTATCTTTCCCCCCTCAAGCTCAAAAAATATGGCATCTTCCGCCTGGGATTCCTCACCCGTTTTTCTATTTTTTTCACTCCAACTCCACTCAACAGCCCCCTCGTTCCCCTTCACAATAATTCGTTTTATCCTTATCTTCGTGTCTGTGAATTTTGCAAAATAAGTTTCCGCCGACTCTTTGATTTGTTGTTTGCCCCTGTAAGTGGAACCGGGCACAATGAATAAACTCTCTTCCGCAAAGTCGGCGATGATTTTGTCGCTATCGGCAGTTTCCCAAGCCTTAGCCTGCCTTTCTACGATTTGTTGGATTCTTTTGTCAACAGGTTCTGATTCTGGTAACGGCATTGTTAGCGAAATGTTTGGTAAATTAGCGATATCTATAGGCAAATTGCTGGCAATAGCGATGTCAGACATGCAGCCCAATCCATAGATAGCAATAACTATCAAAGTAAGGAGTTCCAAATTGATAGATAAGTGGGGGTCTTTCTGAATTTCTGCCATATTTATACTTTGATTCACTCCCTTTTTTCTGAAGCCCCTGTAAATCTCCCTGTTACCCACCTTGTTAAGGGGGTTGGGGGGAACTCTGCGTAAATATTGGCCAAATAACTCCGCTGTTAATTACCCCCTCTGTTACCTAAACTGCAACTATCAAGAATCAAGTTTGCAACTGAGCCATACTAGCGATAACCGAACTGAGGGCGTCCAATCGACTTCTTGCATAAATCGCAAGGAAAAGGACGATAACTATTACAGCGACCTAGTAAAAATTGACTTTTGCAAGAACTCTAATGAACCACTCAACTCCTTCCCTTCTCAAACCCAATGTATTCCTGACTACCCTGCTAGGAAGTATTATTTTAACTAGTTGTGGCGCTCCACCCCCAGAAATGGCTCAATCGTCAGCGCCAGCGCCAGCAGCTGGTAACGCCAGTTTGACGAAGGCATCAGCACCAGCCCAACAGGCTAAAGGGGCAAAACAAATACCGCAGTCTCCCCCCCAACTCATCAAAACCGCTGAAATCGCCCTTGTCGTTAACTCCATTGATGATAGTTTTCGACAAGCCTCACAAATCGTCAAACAACAACAGGGGGATGTAGTAGGGTTACAGGATGACAAGCCCCAAGACCGTAGTCGCCGCCAAACGGCAACCATGCGAATCCGGGTACCACAAGACAAGCTGGAAACCACCATCGAAGCTCTAGCCAAACTGGGAACCGTACAGCGTCGTAACCTCAGCGCTGAAGATGTCACCACTCAACTCGTGGATTTCCAGGCACGAGTGCGAAATTTGCGGAAAACTGAAAGCTCCTTGCTACAGATTATGAACCGCACAGGCTCTGTTGGGGATGTCCTCAAAGTTTCTCAAGAACTCAGCAAAGTCCGGGAATCCATCGAGCAGATTGACGCCCAACTCAAAAGCTTAACGAACCGAGTTGCCTACTCCACCATCACCTTACAGTTGGAAGCCGCTGTTTCTACCACAACCCCACAGCAACCTCTAGGGTTACAGGTTCAAGATACCTGGAACAATGCCACTCAATCTGTTAGTGAACTCACCACTAACTTAATCAGTTTGGCGATTTGGCTCGTGGCATACAGTCCTTATCTTCTTCTGTTAGGGGGTGCAACTTGGTTTGGCTACACCCGACACAAAAAGCAGTCGTCTCGACCAACAACTCAATCATCTGATTCACACCCTGCATCTTGATCCCTCACTCCTCACCTAATGAAGGGTGATGCGGTCGGTGCCCATCAGGATAAATGGTCAAGCTATCCAGGTAGGCATTGGAGAGGTCAACATTCTGGGTGCGAAACAAGTTGCTACCACTCAACTGAGCCTTGCTTAAGTTAGCCTTTTGCAGGTTAGCGCGACTCAAATCAGCATTACTCAGATTGGCACAGCTGAGGTCAGCGTTGCCTAAGTCCACTCCTTGCAGATTGGCACCCGCCAGATTGGCTCCCTGCAAATTGGCACGACGCAGAGTTGCTCTGAATAGATTCGCGTCCTGAAGATTTGCCTGAGAGAGATTTGCCTGGTAGAGTTGGGCATCACTCAACTGGGCTGCCTGAAGTTGGGCTTGCTCCAACTGGGCTTGACTCAGGTTAGAGTAGGGCAAGTAGGTCTTTTGAAGGTTGCTGCCAGTAAGATCAATCCCTTGTAGATTGGCTTCAAATAGGTCAGCCTCACTGAGATCTATTGATCTAAAGTCTCGTCTGCCGCGGGCGTATTGAGCCAGTAACTCTGCTCCAGAAATCTTCTTCATCTGCACTTTTGCTCTGGAAGCCTTTGCTGCCTGCTATGAGGTGATTTATGCTTCGATGTCAATATGTATTTGTGCCTATTTATTTCTCTAAAGTAAGGCACTGTAGCCAAAGACACATTTTTTATAACTCTTTTTTAAGATTCGTAAAGATTAGCGGATGTATCTCAGCTTTACCTTGACAAGGCTATTTTGTTAGGCTCTGCTCTTGCAAACGGCTAAAGGTATCCTGATCGTTTTTCTAGTACAACCTCATTGGATTGGTATGACAGGGGTAGAGAACAGGTATGACAAGTTGGGTGCCCTTGAATGTCAAGATGAAAATCAAAACGAAAACGTCTTGAAACTAATATGTCAAAACTGCAAGTATCAATTGCTCAGCACTACCACGAACGGACCAAATATGATCCGGAGACGATCGCGGCAAAAAACAAAGGACTGGACTGGGAGACTCAGCCCCTACCTTTTAAAGAATACAAAGTCGGGACCAACTTTGACCTGAAGCCCTACCTGACAGAAGACTCCCAAGCGTTTAAAGATGAACCGGGTAAAACCTGGCGGCGGCTGTCGCAGCTGCTATTTTGCAGCTATGGCTTGACAGCCAGGATGCAGACGATGATGGGGACGCCGGTGTATCTCCGGGCAGCACCCTCTGCGGGTGGATTGTACCCAGCTGAGGTTTATATCCTTTCCCGTGGCACACCCTGTTTACCAAGGGGACTCTATAACTATCAGTGTCGTACCCATTCTCTGGTTCATTTTTGGGAAAGTGAGGTTTGGGCTGTTCTGCAAGACGCCTGTTTCTGGCACACAGTCTTGGGAAGTACCGACCTGGCAATTGTGATCACAGCAGTTTTTTATCGCTCAGCTTGGCGCTATGAAGACCGGGCATACCGACGTATTTTTCTGGACACGGGTCATCTGCTGGGCAACATTGAGCTGGCATCAGCCCTCACTAACTACCGACCTCACCTGATTGGTGGCTTTTCGGATGAGATGGTGAACAAGCTGCTTTATCTTGACCCAGAACAGGAAGGTGCGATCGCGGTGATTCCTCTAGCTGATAAGCTCAATGTACGGCAAAACTTGCCACCAGCCCCAACTATATTGCCCTCTATCACTCAAATGCACTATCCAGAAGTTCCAGACGGAGAATTATTGGGCTACTTACATCGCGCCACGCAAATAGAGGACATCGGGAACTGGGATGTCGAGATGGAGAAGTTAGAGTCCAAGGCGGCTGAGGGGCAACTAGAAGATAAGTATAATTTTCCTTTCTGTGCCAAAGTCTCAACCGCCACGAACCCCATCGATTGGGGAGGGGGAACCGCCGATGGATTACCCCTAAAATCACTGGAAAACACGATTCTCAAACGGCGCTCTACCCGTGCTTACAATGGAGCGAATCTGACTCTGGACGAACTTAAAGCCGTACTGGATTTCACCTACCAACCCCAGCACTACATGAAGCAGGGGCTGGATGGCTCACCAGATTATTTTGATCTGAGTTTAATTGAAACCTTTATCGCCGTGTCTGGGGTAACTAACTTAGAGGAAGGCTGCTACTATTACGCGCCCAAAGCCCAAGAGTTGCGGCAGATTCGATTTAAAAACTTCCGGAGGGAGTTACACTATTTGTGTCTAGGGCAAGATTTGGGTCGAGATGCGGGGGCGGTGGTGTTCCACACGGCTGACTTAAAGAAAGCAGTGAAAAAAGAAGGCGATCGCGCTTATCGTTACCTCCATATGGATGCAGGTCATCTGGGGCAACGGCTCAATTTAGCGGCAATCCGCCTGGGTTTAGGAGTAAGTGGGATTGGTGGCTTTTTTGATGATCAGGTGAATGAAGTTTTGGGCATCCCAACTGATGAGGCAGTCCTGTATATTACTACTCTAGGGCGTCCAAAGACACGTTAGCTCTGATATTTACAACTATAAAAACCGCCAAACAAAGCTGAGCCGAGAAGAAACACAATTGTGACCAAAGCCAATGAATATGGAGTGCGATCGCCTCGTCCAGAGGTTCAACTGGGATTTGCGCGGCGTGGGGGAGAGCCTTTTTCAAACAGACTCAGGCTGGTTAAACGAATTTCCCCTACTGTTACTAAATGAGTATCCCATTTTTTCTTTACAGGCGATTAGCTCGTTGGATAACTTGTGAGTTTAAGTTAAAAAACAACTCTAAAATTGCTTTAAAAAATAAGTACGAAATTGCCAGCTTTAAAGATGTTTTCTGTCACCCGTTTTACTGGCAAGTATTTCAGTGGGTTCATGAACCCCCTAAACTAGTGGTTGATTGTGGAGCTCACTGTGGTCACTTCAGCATTTTGGCAGATATTTGTTTAGAGAGTAAATTTGGAGTTTCAAATACTCAATACCTTCTTGTTGAACCGAATCCCTATCTTTTGCCAATCATTCAAAAAAATGTTTTAGAGGCTGGTATGAGTCATCGAGTTGAACTAAAACAAGGGCTTTTGGGAACTAGATCAGGCGAGGGTACGCTTTGGATCAATCATAAGAATTATCTAGCTACGGGTTTGCACTATTGCAAAGGGGCAAAGCCCTTTAAAGTTCCGTACCTTGAGCTACTAGAAATATTGGAAAACCGAACTATTGACCTGATGAAGATAGATATTGAGGGAGGTGAGTTTGAGTTTATAAGGTCAAATCTAGAACTCTTAAGTCAGGTTAATTTAATCTTTATGGAATTGCATGAAGCGCCTCAAAAAATGCATCAGGAACTCTTCGAATGTCTAGAATCAGTAGGACTATGTCAGGCAACCAGTTCGTTAGAGGTTAAGGGTCAAAAACTTATAATTTTAAGACGATAAACAGTCTTATTTTATACGAGAAAATATGATTAACGTTAAAGCAACAAAGATTCTATATAAACTTATTAAGCCTCAATGGTATTTGGCAGTTAAAGCTTTAGTTTTAGCAATGATAGTCTCTACCTTGGAAGGTATTTCTGCGGCTTTAGTGATGCCATTTATTCAGATTTTGCAGAATGGTGGTACATCAGCAAACTTTCAATTCCCTTACTTGCTGCAAGTATTAACTAATTCCTATACTAAACTTCCTGAACAATGGCAATTAATAGCCGTTATCTTTAGTTTTTTTTGTTTGACAGTTGTAAAAAATATTAGTCAATATTTCTCTAGTTTCAATATCAATGATTTGCAGCTAAAAGTCGGTTTGGCGATTCGTCAGGAGTGCATTGAACGTTTTCTGGAATTAGAACTACCATTCTATAGTAAATCAAATTTAGGAGAGCTTCTTAGCTATGTTAACGAGCAAGCTCAACGCAGCGAAGCTTTGTCCTCCTATATTCTTGAAATAGGTAGAGATTTACTAATAATTTCTGTACTTCTAGGATTATTGATTAGCTTGTCCCCTGCTTTAACACTAATAACTGCCATTAGCCTAGGGATAGTTATATTAATACTTCAAAATTTAATTAAGATTGTGGGTTCGCACGGTCATAAATCTGCAAAATCTATTGAAATATTTTCTTCACTTATAACTGAAATTATCAGTGGTATTCGTTTAGTAAAATCCTTTAATACAGAAGCCAGAGAACTGCATCGAACTAAGCAATCTCTTCAAAATCGTTATGAAGCAGAGTTAGCGGCGTACCGATATAATTCGGCAATAGTTCCTTTAACTGAAACTACTGGAATAACTGTCTTGTTGGTGCTTATGATTGTAGGGTCAAGTTTACTTTCCGACTCAGGAAACACAACTTTACCAGTATTGCTGACTTACACGTTAGCTCTATTACGAATGCTGCCGAGAATCAGTCATCTCAATAGTATGCGATCGCAGATTTCTTTACTATCGGGCAGTTTGGAAGCAATTTACAACTTCTTGTCCCGCACCAGTGGATTACACTTACCGGATGGTACGCAACCCTATGATAAACTGAAATCTGAACTAACATTTGAGAATGTAAATTTTACATTTTCTTCTAACTCAGAACCTACATTAATAAAAATCAGCTTACAGCTTAAAAAAGGAACAACGACTGCAATTGTTGGTCCATCGGGTAGTGGAAAATCGACACTTGCTGATCTGGTCATGCGATTTCACGACCCTGATACGGGCAGTATCAAAGTTGATGGACTTGACCTCCGAGAATTTAAACTTAGTTCCTGGCGGCAAGCGATCGCGATGGTAAGTCAGGATACATTTCTTTTTAATGCTTCTGTGCGGGAAAATATTGCCTATGGTTGTCCTGAGGCTACGGAGTTGGAAATTCTTGAAGCCGCAAAGAAGGCTTATGCTTATGAATTTGTTAAAGACTTACCACAGGGGTTTGACACAATTGTAGGGAACCGAGGCACCAGACTATCCGGAGGGCAACGCCAGAGAATTGCGATCGCTAGAGCTATTTTGCGATACCCTGATATTTTAATTTTGGATGAAGCTACTAGCGCCCTGGATTCAAACTCCGAGCGGATTGTCCAGAAAGCCATTGATGAAGTAAGTCGCGATCGCACAGTGATGGTTATTGCCCACCGCCTCTCCACAATTGAAAAAGCTAACAACATTCTTGTCCTGCGTAACGGTAGAGTTGTAGAACAGGGCACTCATCAGGAACTACTGGCACGTCAGGGAGAGTATTGGTCTCTTTACAAATGCCAGCCAGCTTCTGACGAACAATTTGCTCCATCAACTGATCTAGAGTAAAGATTCCTTCAGTTATGAGAATTCTGCTTGCTGGTTCTCTTGTAGGGCAAGGTGGTATTCAGAGTCACCTAAGATGGCTGACTAGATCTTTGGGGGAGGAAGAGGTAGAAACTCTCGTTCTTTCATTGAGCAACAAAAAAAGTTCAGCCCAGGATTTTCAGAATCTAAAAAAATTACAGAATTCTAGAGTTAGTATTATCTGCTGTAGTCCTTACAAAAATCCTAAGTCTTATTTAGATTTTTCAAGACTGCATAGACTTACAAAAATTACAAGCATAATTAATCAATTTTCACCAGATGTTTATTTAGCTGTCGGTACTGGTTGGAATTTGTTCATCCCCCCCCTGCTCTCTAGGACGAAAGCACGGCGTGTTTTCCATGAGGTTATGTCAGGTATTCCTAACGGGTGGCGTGATTCTCGGTGGAGTGTGCGGTGGTTTGATGAGGTGGTGGGACAGTCACCGACTGTGGCAAGAACTTTTGCTAAGTGCTTTGGCTGGAAGAAACCTATTCCTGCGATTCCGGCAATTCCAGAACCTCTAGAAGTTACTGCATCTTTGCCTAAGCAAATACCGAGAACTATCGAGTTGGGGAAGGCTAGGGCAGCTGTTTTTAGTCGGCTGGTGCCACACAAGCAGGCTTTTTGGCTGGTACAGCAGTGGGATCTACTCAAAGATGTACTAGGCGAGTTGCATATTCACGGTAGCGGGCCAGAGGAGCTACTCATTCGAGAGTATATTGCATCGCACGGACTAGGCGATCGCGTTAAGTGCTTTGGTCGCTATCCAGAAGCTCAAGCCTATGTTGACCTCCTCAGCAGCTATGACTTGACATTGCTTCCTACCATTGGTGCTGAAGGCGCTCCCCTAGTGCTTTTGGAGTCGATGGCTTGTGGGGTACCATTTGTAGCCTATGGGGTTGGAGGTATTCTAGATTATGGTGTCGATAACCCAAATGTCTTAATAGTTCCCCCTGAACCAGAGGCATTTATCTCAGGAGTTAAACAAATGGGACATAGACTGGCACAAGGTCAGGTAAACCAAGTGCAGTTGCAGCAGTTTTATCGTGAGCGTTATTCCTATACAATCCTAAAGAAAGCTTGGCTTTCCTACCTGTGCAATAAATAATGAAAATCCTATTCTACTTTGGCGGGTTTGCACCGATAGGAGGAATCGAAACCTTCTGCAAGAATCTTCTCAGTTACCTTCAGACTAGAGGTTATGATTGCACACTTCTATGCTGGGGTAAGAAGTCGCCACTCCTTCAATTTATTCAGCAGGCAAAGGTCCAAATTGTTCGCAGTCCTTGGCACTGGGGGTGTCGGTGGAATCTTCCGGATTGGATGCTTTTGTCTATCGGGCTTCAACAGGTTAAACATGCTGATATAGTCCTGTTTGGCAAGCTATTTCCACTCCGGATTTTGAAATGGTTACGAGCCAAATCTGGAAGTAGAACACGCTTCGTCTATATTACGCCTTACAGACCATTACAACAGAAGACAGCCGGAGAAAAAAGTCGTATTCTCGAAGCTTTTAATCTCTTTGATGTGATTTTAGTGCAATCGGTTTCATTTGTAAAGGATTTATACAGTATTGGCTATCAAGGGCGGATTGAAATCATCCCCTATATTCCTCAAAAACCTGGTGAAATAAAACATTTTCCCCCAAAAGAAAAGTTAAAAATTGGTTTTTTAGGAAGGCTAGTTAAAGATAAAAATATCCCTTTACTGCTGAGGAGCTTTCATCACCTTCAAGATAAATATTTAAGAGAGTCCGGTTCTGAGGATAGGGAAAAGTATCAGCCCAGCCTACATTTATTTGGTGATGGTTATCTGCGCCAGGAACTCGAACAACTTGCTCAACATTTGGGGATTGCGGCCTCCGTTGTCTTTCATGGCAGTGTTCCCAACGGGGAGGTAGAGGAAGCGATCGCCTCATGTCATCTGTTTGCTTTCTCATCTCGCTCAGAAGGGCAATGTCTCGCAGCACTAGAAATTTTAGCGTGTGGTCGCCCGATTGTTGCTACAGATGCAGGGGCATTACCGGATATTTTGTCGGATTCACGTCTAGGGAGGTTGGTGCCAGCTGCTGATCACGAAAACTTTGCTGCTAAGCTTATGGAAGTAGTAAAGTTAATTAATGAACAGTCAATTTCGCCAGAGACAATCCGAACAGCCTATCTTGAGCGATATGAGCCTGAACGAGTTGGCGATCGCTATAGGGAATTGCTCATTTCTCTGCGAGCTTAAAGTTGATAGATTTTGGATGGCAGTCAATGAAGTTCAGTAGAGAAATTAAGATCAAGATTGTTAAATAATGAAAAAATGAGAAAACCTGATTTTTTTATAGTAGGAGCTCCGAAGTGTGGCACAACTTCAATATATGACTATCTCAGTCAGCATCCCGAAATTTTTATGGCAAAGAAGGAATTGCATTTTTTCGCGTCTGACCTCATTACCCCTTGGCTTAAATTAGCCGATCCTCAAGACACATATCTTTCTTATTTTACCGCTGCTAAAAATGAAAAAAGATTAGGTGATGCCTCGGTCTGGCATCTATATTCAGAAAAAGCTGCTTACAATATCAAAAATTTCTGCCCTACAGCTAGAATTATTATTCTTCTCCGAAATCCTGTAGACATGCTTTATTCTTATCACAGTTTTTTTTATCGGCTTGGCAAACAGGATATTGCTGATTTTGAAGTGGCTTTAGAGGTAGAGGATGAGAGAAAGCAAGGTTTACGTTTGCCGAAATGGCTATACAACAACAACATCGGTGAGTTTTTTCCAGTTGAAGGTTTATTTTATAGAGAAGTGGTAAAGTATACTTCTCAAGTCAAAAGATATTTGGAGTGTTTCGGGAGAGAAAATGTCCATGTCATCATCTTTGATGATTTTACAAAAAATACGGCAGAAGTTTACAAGCAAACACTCATTTTTTTAGAATTAACTGATAATTTTGAACCTGAAATTAAAGTAAAAAATCCTGGGTTGCGGAGGCGAGTTCGTAGCGAAACCTTGCGTAAGATAGTAAGAAATCCTGTCAGCTTATGGCTTGTTAAGACATTAAACCCTCAACTAAATGAAGGATTTTTTTCAAAGTTACTTGCACTATGGGGTCGCTTGAACAATCGGTACGAGCCTCTTCCACCAATAGATCAGGAGTTGAGAAGGCAACTACAAAAAGAATTTTTACCAGAAATCGAGCAGTTGAGCCAACTACTAGACCGGGATTTGACCTTTTGGTGTAAAGACTAAAAATAAGGCTATGGAAAAGCGGTTTATTGCAATTCAAATAGGAGCAAGGAGAAATTACCTATTGCCTAGCATTCTACAGCAAGCAGGAATGCTAGAATCCTTCTACACTGATATGTGTGCTAATGCCGGTCTAGGGTTGATGTTAAATCGTTTCTGCCCTAAATCATTAAGACACAATGCATTAAAGCAACTTTTAAATCGCCGAGTTCCCGCAAGTATAGAAGGAAAAATTAATACTTTTGACTGGGCGATTATACGCCATTCGTTGAGGCGGATATTTATAAAAAATAATTATGAAGTTTTTAAAAATCTTGATCGCGACTTCGGTCGGGAGATGAGCCGACAAGGAGTGGGAAATGCCAGCCACATTTTTTCAATGTTTGGAGAAGGAACAGACTTTATAGAATTTGCTAAGAATAAAGGCTTAAAGATTGTTGTTGAAGTTTATATATCTCCTGCCACCGCTCAGATTGTACAAAAAGAGAGGGACAATTTCCCCGAACTCGAACCCTTGAAAACACCCCCCAGCATCATGAAGGCGGAACGATTTAAAAGAGTCGGCCGTCTTGCAGATATGTTTATTGTTCCTTCATCTTTTGTCAAAAAAGGGTTAGAAGAACTTGGGGTTAGTACGGTTCAGTGTTACACAGTACCTTATGGAGTAGGAGAGGATTGGATCAAACTTGATAATCACCCAAAAAAAGGTTGTGTTTTATTTGTCGGTACAGCAGAACTCAGAAAGGGAATTCATGTTTTAGGAATGGCAGCACAGAAACTTAGCCACCGTAGCTATGAATTTAGGGTAGCTGGTGGTGTTTCTGATGTAGTTCGTAAACATAGACTCACTCAAGGACTCAACTTTTTGGGTCGAGTCCCTAGAAGTGATATTCAACAAGAGTATGCCAAGGCAGACATTTTTGTCCTGCCAACTTTAGCAGAAGGATCAGCGGAGGTGACCTATGAAGCTTTAGCAGCCGGTTTACCCGTCATTACCACCGAGGCAGCTGGATCGGTAGTTCGGGATGGCATTGAGGGATTCATTATCCCAGAAAGAGATCCAGAGGCACTAGCTAATCGAATTGAAGAACTGGTGGAGAATCGGGAATTACGCGATCGCATGGCTATCGCTGCCAGGGAACGCGCCCAGGACTACACCTGGGACAAGTATGCAGAGCGATTATTGGCAATATTTCAAATGATCTAGATGTGAAAATCCACGGCTTCTTAACATATTTTTTTTTATTCAGCACAAGCTGGGTTGAGGATAATTCTCTAACAACTATGTAAAAACTATCCAGCCTGTAGTAACCCAAAACCTAATTCAAATAGGTAAATGTTAAAAATGAGCATCTATCTACTTTCAAAATACAATTCTTTTCTGATTTGTCCAAAATGCAATAAACTGGAAGGTTATTCCTACAAGTTAACGCTTGATGCTGAGTCCCTAAAATGCCCCAATTGTTATACTATTTATCCGAGCATACAAGGCGTTCCTATTTTGGAAGATGATGTAGCTAAAGATGTTTTTACGATTGGGTATTTTGATAAAAGTTCTTCGTATGAAGATTTTGTACGGAGGTATGAAATTTATGTAAATGGGGATTTTAGTCTATCGGAAAGAGTGAAGTTCTATTATCATCATTATCCTCCTATTAAAGCAGACAGAGAGGCTTATTTAAAGTCTGGATATCTCGCTAGAGAGAAAGAATTCATCAGAGGTTTTGTCCAAACCTACAATATTACTCAAATCTGCTTAGAGATTGGCTGTGCAGCTGGACAATTTGCCGACATCTCAGGCAACTACATTGGTCTTGAATATAGTCTGTCAGCTGTATTTGCTAAGGGATTTGAGAATTATGCACGGATTGTTGCTTCTGCTGAAAGTATTCCTTTGGCAGATCAATCAGTTGAGTTGGTATTTTCTTTCAACACTTTGGAGCATATTCCCAATCCAGAGTTAGCGTTTCGGGAGATTGATCGGATACTAATACCAAAGGGATGGGCTATCCTGAAACCCGCTTGGCACTGTGTCAAATATAATACTGAAATTCTGCCGGTTAGACCATATAGGGAACTGAGTGTTTCTCAAAAAATCAGAAAATTTTTAATTCCTTTAATGAGAAACAAAGGGTTCAAATTTTTTACAAGGGTTCCTGTAAGAATCTTTAGAAGAATCTCATATTTTATCTCTCAATCACCTACAGAACTTAACTATAGAAAGCTAAAACCTTATTTGGGTAATGATGCAAACTTAGCCGATGCTGATGCTACAGCAGACATTGATTGCCATGAAGGTCTGCTCTTCTTTGAATCTCGAGGTTATCAAGTTGTATCTCATCAAAACTGGATGAATCGCTTGATGGCTGGTAATGACACTGTAGTCGTGCAGAAACCTGTCCTGTAGAAAGCGGCGAGGTTGGTGATGTACTAGCGATAGAGGATTTACAGAGGATGACTTTGTCTAATGTTGTAGTAATTCCGGAATACTAGCAGTTTATTTATGCTTAATATATCACAAGAGAATCGGCTACTCTACTCCAAAGCGGAAAATTCGCCTAGTTTTGATAGAGATCGCGCTGCTTTGCTAGGCAAGTGGCTAAAAAATATTTATCCAGTTTCACGTTCACTAGATCTAGGCTGTGGTCGTGGTGGATTTTCAGCTCTTTTGTCTGAGGAAGTAGAAAAATGGGGGCTTGATTTTGAACGTCACCCAGACTTACTAGACAACTTTAACTTTCATGCCTGCGATATTTCTCAGTCCTGGCCTGTACCTCAAAATTACTTTGATGTTATCTTAGCGGGAGAAGTAATTGAACATGTCCTAGATACGGATTTATTTTTGCATCGATGTTTTAATGCACTTGGTCAAGGAGGTTACCTACTGTTGACGACCCCAAACTTATCCTCCTTGGCAAATTTACGCTACTGGATGAAAACCGAGCAGTATATGTGGGTTGATTCAGGAGCTAACCAATTAGGTCATGTGCGTTATCTTGCTCCTAAACGGATGGAAAGTGCTCTGAAGAAGACTGGTTTTGACAACATTGTTATGAAAACTGTCTCAGGCTTAGAGAGTCTTCAAGTCTTTCCACCGCTACGCAGTTTGATACAGCAGGTTTTTCCCCTCAGAGGAAATCGACTCTGCGTAATCGCTCGTAAACCTTAGCCTTCCAACAGATTGTCTTGCTCAAAAGAATCAATCATACATCAGGACGGTGCAAATTAGTTGTTCTAGATGCCAACTTCTATTGGACAGAGCAACTATTTTCAGCCTGCTGTGATTTTGCCGATATTCTGCTGCTGCGACCCCGTGATTTTCGGGCATTCCGGAAACAGTACGGTCGTTACTTTATCGATCTTCAACCACAGCCTATATCGGAAGGAATATGGGAACAGCGAATTTGTTGCCCTCCCGGTTGGCTCTTTCATTACTGGCCCTTGACACAACGCTTCTTTGCTCACCTTATTCGGCAATTTCAGGGTGATCATCCTTTAATCTTCGTATTTAACTACCCCTACTACTACAGCTTGGGACGAGAACTGAAAGCGCACTCAATTTATTACAATATTGATGATTATCGCCATTATTGGCAAGGTCGTGAGTCTCAGACTCCAGAAGTTGAGAGGCTTGCGGTTACCTATGCCGACCTTACCCTAGGCGTGGCTCACTCCAGAACTTGCTACTTAAGACAGGAATACCCCTCTAAGGCCAGTCAAATTGTCCACATTCCCCACGGCTGCTCGCCAGAATTCATGGTGAAGCGCCCACTTTCTAGACCTAGCCCTTTGCCAGCAGAACTGCAAGCCTACTCTCGTCCAATTGCTGGATATATTGGAACCTTAGGTTATCGCTTTGACTTTAGTTACTTGGCAAGGGTGGCTGAACAAATACCGGATGTGACAATCATACTGGGAGGTTCTATTCCTCAGCTAAAGGATGGTTCTCCCGAATGGTGGCAAGGAGTAGAGGCAGTTCGCCGTTTGCCTAATGTTCACTTTATTGGTTCAGTTACCCATAATCGGCTGGGTGAATACTTACAATCGTTTGACGTACTTTTAATGATATATTCCCGATGCGACTTCAATCTGAATGCCTGTCCTACGAAACTTTGGGACTACATGGGAACTTCACTTCCAGTTGTGGCGAATAGTGTTGTGCCAGAGGTGAACCTGTGGCGTCACGTTCTACTCGTGTCAGAAAACCCCGAAGAATTCGCCTTAAATATTAGATTCGCTCTGGCAAATCCAGGCTGGCGATCGCAAGAACGATGGGAGGTGGCACAAGCTCATACTTGGAGAATGCAAGCTCAAAAACTCTATAATCTGCTGGAGGAACGCGGGTGGCTATCCCAGCAAAACCGTTGAGCATCTTATCATTTATCATTATTATGACTAATCTGACTTTCAAACGCATTTTAAAGTTTTGTAATCCTGTTTTGGTCACGAAAAACGTAGTCTGGCGGTACTTATCTCGTAAATCCTATGAACCCCATGTGTTTGTTTTAGGGGCTCCTAGGAGCGGAACCACATTGATGTTCAGAATACTTTTTGTCCATCCAGAATTTTACGGACTGGATTATGAAACTTTCTTTTTTTTTCCTCGTAATCTATTTAATGACGATGAAAAATGTCAGCTTCATAATAATTTTCAATCTTTTTCAGTTGAAGAAATTATACAAGTGAGAAATAAATCAAGGGACATCATACATTTCTATGATAACCTGGCTAAATTTATAGCCAGTCGTGAAGGCGGTCGGCATTTTTTGGAAAAAACTCCTCCACATGTTTTGTATTTAAGATTCTTGATCAAAAAATTACCTAACGCCAAATTCATTCATATGATTCGAGATGGTCGCGACTGCTACGTTTCCCACAAACGATTGGGTCCTCAATCTCAATGGAGTATAACAGATTTCGCCAAAATGTGGCGGGATCATATTCTCGCACGCCAGAGGGTAGGAGAGCATCATCAAATAATAGATATAAAATATGAGGAATTTGTACAGGAACCATTAGAAACAACAAAAAAAATAATGAACTTCCTTGGTGAAGATTTTTTGGAGCAACAAATAGAGCCGAAGTATTATTCAAATACAAACCGAGTAGAAAATCCGGGTCATGAGCGACTTAAGGAACCTATCACCTCTGCTAGCGTAGGAAGCTGGCGTGAGAAGATGACGGCAAAAGAGATCGCTATCTTTAACCGAATTGCAGGTAGTAAACTGCAAGAACTAGGGTACGATGTCAGCACTACCCACCCGTTTTTAAAGCAGGTTTAAAAATTGACAGGCAAATCAACTTGGTGATGAGAGTCCTACAGATCTGCCAGACAGATGACTCGGCTACAGGTGGTGCTGTCCGTGTGGCAGCTGAGTATGTGAAACGCTTACCCAAGTATGAAGTCGATGCTCGCTGTCTCTTCCTCTACGGTTCTCCTGGTTATTTTCAAACGGAACTGGGCGAGCATCGCGCTCACTACCTGGGTATCGAGAGTTCACGGGAATTTCTCAAATTTGGGCGCTTGCTCAACTTTCTCCGAGAGTTTCAGCCCAATATCATCCATCATCATGATGGTTTACTCTGGTCACATCTCCTTACTTTCTCTCATCCGGGTGTCGTTAAGGTTGCTCATGCTCACTGGGGTGCAGGGAATGGAGCCTTACTTTCTCGCGGTACTTTAGCGGCTTGGTTACAACGCCAATCTACAGACTTCCTGATTTGCATCACTGAAAACACCCGCAAAAGCCAGATTGAGCAGGGAAGGTATTTGTCCAGCCGCACCCACGTTCTTTACAACGGTGTTGATCGCGATCGCTTTTACCCACCCACTGCGGCTGAACGAGCGAGCGCACGCAATCAGTTTGGGTTGCCTAGTGATGCTCCTGTGATAGGATTTGTCGGTCGTCTTCACTGCAAAATGAAAGGAACCGATGATTTCCTAAGAGCGATCGCGCTTTTACCTCCTCATTTCTGGGCTTTAGTGGTTGGCTCTGGTCCCGATGCTGAGGCTCTCAAGCACTTAGCTGTAACCTTGGGTATTGCGGAGCGAGTCGTTTTCGCAGGAATAATAGAAAAGCCCACAGTTGCCTATCATTCACTGGATGTCTTCTGTCTCACCTCCCATTGGGAACCTTTTGGTCTAGTGGTAGCTGAAGCGATGGCTTGCCGAGTTCCTGTAGTCGGATTTGCCTGTGCAGGGGGAGTAAATGAGTTACTCAATCGGGAAACTGGTTGTGTCCTACCCGATAGAGATTTACAAGCAATGGCTCAGGCTATCATTGAGGCTATTGAGTATCCAGAACGCTGGCTTGGGCGTCAGACCAATGCTCAGTCTCGGTTAAAACAAAACCACGATTGGGAAAAAAACACCTTAAGCTTAGCTCATCTGTACAAAAAGCTCCTCAAGTCAATGACTGATATTTAACGCCAATGGCTGAGTTATACCTTTACTTACTAATCGCGATTTGTGTTGGCTTATTATATTGGGGGTTAATTCGACCTGAGCGAGTTTACCAATATCCTTTCTTTATGGGTGGTATTTTCGTTTCATTTATCCTGCCTCAGGCGATCGCGCTGAGCAATAACCCTGGCCCAGTTAGTCAACAGGCACTAGAACGAGTTTTGCTCATGTCATGCCTCTGTGCTGCCATGTGCTGGCTCGGCTATCAACTGCCCCCAAGCCAGAGTTTTCTTAAAAAACTTGATATCTCAGTTGACTCCAAGAAGCTTTTTCGTGGAGGAATTGTTTTTGTGTTAATTGGTTATGTTTCCTCCTTCTTAATATCCCAATTACCTGAAGCCGCCCGAGAAGATAGTACTTGGAGTGGTATTATTACAATTTATGCATTCTTTGGTTCACTGATTTATCCCGGCTTCACGATTGTTCTGTTATCTACTCTCCAGCGTCCAAGTTTAGCAAAAATAATTCTAACAGCCTGTGCAGCTGCTCTCCCCCTTAAAACCATCATTCTTTATGGGCGTCGTGAAATTACGACTACTTTTATTCTAACCATAGGACTTTCTCTTTATTACTTTCGTAGATACGTTCCTCCTAGGTGGTTAGCTCTGACCCTGATCGTCATTGCTTTATTTGCAATTCCTTTGACAGGTACTTACCGTGGCATTGCTAAAACTGGTGATTGGAGCCAGCTTGTAGAGTTACGCCCAGGAGAAAAGCTTCAAGTTTTAGTCGAAAAAGGTAAAATATTAGAACTTAGAAATGCAGCTCTGTTGATGGATGCTGCCGTTAAAACACGTCAATATGGGTATGGAACAGACTATTGGAATAATTTGGTATTCCGTTTTGTTCCGGCTCAACTACTTGGTCGTAATTTAAAGGATGCCCTTCAGATTAAGTTAGCTAAATATGACCTCAAAAATCTATATAACTACAGTATACACACGGGGACAACTCCGACTGGAATAGGAGATGCATTTGTTCAGTTTGACTACCTGGGATGTGTGTTTTTTTTTCTATTAGCCTGTTTCTTTAAACTCTTATGGGTTTCGGCAATTTATAGAAATAGTATTGTTAGCCAAATATTTTATGTAAGCCTAGTTGCTCCAGCACTGATATGCATTACTCATGCAACAGTGAGATTTTTTCCTGACTTAGTATTTAGATTGATTTTTATTGGATTGCTTATTATATATTCACGAAATAAATATTTAATAAATTCCAATCAAATGCATTTAGAAGAGGTAATTGAGGAGTGATTTTTGAAGAGCTTTCTATATTGGATAGACTTAAGCCGCCGTTGCGGGCGTTAAAGTATGGGTGGCTGCGCTGGTCTGCTGAGCAACGAGCCTACTCGCTCGGCGATCGCAAACAGACTGCTAGCAAGCCAGTCGCCTTCATTATCAGTTGCGGTCGCTCCGGTACTACAATTCTCGGACAGGTCTTCGCCCGCCACCCAGAGGTAAACTACCTGTTTGAACCCCACCACCTCTGGGCAGCAATTGACCAGCGAACTGATGTACTCAACCTTTTCCATCGGGTAGACGCTTGTCTGTTTATGGATGCCTCCCACTATAGCGAACAGTCGCAGCTTCGGTTCAACAGACTAATCCGAGCTGGGCACGGCAGCAGTCGGGCAAAGCTTGTGCTTGAGAAAGCACCACTCCACGCATTCCGGATTGGGTATCTCGAAGCACTCGCCCCTAGCTGCAAGTTTGTTCATCTTGTCCGCGACGGTGTGGATGTCTGCCGCTCTATAAACCGACTTGCAACCAGCAACTGTTACAAGATTGCTGGCAAGTCCGCCTTAAACCAGTGGTGGGGCGTCGATTATGCAAAGTGGAGGGCACTAAAGCGGGATGGAACTGCCGGAGGGTACTACGCCAACGAAGTGCATTATCTGGAAGACCACCTGTCAAAGGGAGCCTATGAATGGCTCGTAACTCTGGGTGAGATTGAGCGTTGGCGAGAAGCTCTTGGCGAGAACCTCAAAGAACTGACCTATGATGCCTTAACTACAGCTCCAAAATCCACTTTGAAGGGTGTGTGCGAGTTTTTTGAGATTGACTCGCCGCAACCCTGGCTAGATGAGGCAGTTTCAGCAATTGGTTTCCCTCAGCCCAACAAGGAACCTGCTGTGAGATTGCCTCCGGCAATGTGTGAGGAGTTCAACCGCTACCAGGAACGGTATGGGTTTCCCAATCGTGCTTTGTGATTGGAAGAGGACTGATATAGCTGTAACCAAACTTAGGAGAGTTGAGGATTGACTCGGATTGCGATGCTTTTTGCTAACTACGGCCCTTATCACTTAGCTCGGCTAGATAGCTTCCAGAAACACTGTAAGCTATTAGGATGGAGCGTAGTCGGAGTCGAATTGACTCGCTCAGGAGTTGCATACGATTGGAAAACACAGCTAGAAGTCTTCCCTGGTTCTATCGTTTCGGTAATTGGAGAGCAACAGCTTGAGCAAGTAAAGTTCAGTCAGTTGCTGCAACGACTTTATGCTGTCCTCTCTCAGGTTAATCCTGATGTTTTAGCGATCGCTGGTTATTTCAGACCGGCTATACTGGCGGCTTTACTGTGGAGTTTATGGAATCGCAAACCGACAATTCTACTTTCTGAATCTAAGGAAGATGATGCACCTCGTAGTTGGTTGCCGGAAATTTTTAAGTCTTGGCTTCTCCAAGTTTATAAAGCTGCACTTGTAGGGGGAAAGCCACACAAGCGTTATTTAATTAAATTAGGCATGTCTGCCGATGCTATCTTCTTGCCTTATGACGTGGTAGGCAATGAAGCCTTCCATCCGGATAAGATTAGATGTCTTCCCAAGCCTCTTGATAGACCTTACTTCTTAACGATTAATCGCTTTATCCCTAAAAAGAACCTTCTATTTCTCCTAGGTTGTTACGCCGTCTATCGTCAGAAAGCAGGCTCTCATGCTTGGGATTTAGTACTCTGCGGTGATGGTTCACTCCGTCCACAGATTGAACAGCGCATCACTGAGCTTTCTTTGCAAGATTTTGTCCACCTCCCTGGTTTTCTCCAGCAAGATGAACTCCTTCCTTACTTTGCCCATGCAAGCGGCTTTATCCATGCCAGCATCCAGGAGCAGTGGGGGCTTGTGGTAAATGAAGCAATGGCAGCAGGTCTGCCTGTCTTAGTCTCCAACCGTTGTGGCTGCTTTGAAGACTTAATACTTGAGGGGGTCAACGGTTTTGGCTTCGATCCTGAGAATAGTCAACAACTAACAGATTTGATGCTCAAAGTCAGTTCAGGAGACGTTGACCTGGACAAGATGGGGAATGCAGCGTTTGAACACATCCAGAATTTCTCCCCAGACCACTTTGCTCAAGGTCTAGTCCAGGCAGTTGAGTATGCGCTAGCACACAGTTAGTATGTGCTTGTCCCTGTTAACCAACAAGCTTATTACCACCGCGCTTTCGCATTAAGCAGGCACCTAAAGCACTAACGGCAATAAGACTAGCTACTGAGCTAGGTTCCGGGACAGAAGCCGCTTCGGAAATGGGAACAACTGATACGTTGTCAAGCGCGGCTCCATAAGTCCGAGGATTAGTCTTAGAAAGACTTAAAAACTTAAGAGTGGTTTCCGTATCGAGGGCGGTGAACTGCCATGACGTTTGCCGCCACCCCATGTCAGAAAAACTCTTACCCGTAATATCGAAGGAAAAATCAGCGGACTGTCCTGCTGCTGCTACTCGCATCTCCTTGACTACAGGTAGATTTTCAGGATTACCAGCCAGAGCGAAAGTGACAAGGTAACTCTGACCAACCGTTGTGCTAAATGTTTGTGCAATCTCACCGGCATCCCTGCCGTCGAGATCAATGCTCCGGTTACCGTCGGCAGGCTGCCAATACCCACCGATATAATCGATTGACCCTCGCGTCACAGTCCAGCCGTCGATAGCGGTAGAGCCGGGGTAGAGCCTCGAGAAATGACGTTCTGGATTGCGACCAATCTCAAAGCTGCCGTTTCTCAGCAAATTGGCGGCCTGAGCCGCTTCACCTCCCAGTAACAGTCCGCCTGCCAACGCCAGTAGGGTAACGCCCAACGAAGCCGCAACCTTTTCTGCGGTCAGCTCAATTGACCATCGGTGTTTACGAATGGGCTTGCCAATCTCCGGTTGATTCGTTATCAAAGGTGTTTTAATGGTCATCTAAGATGGTGTAACGCACGATGTTTCCTGTGCTACACCTTAACCTTCCAAGGGCTTCACTATCCTCGATAAAATTACCGAAAACTTGTCAGGTGCGTAGTATTTCCTCAAACCCCTTCATCCTACTCTTATCGGCATGAGGATTTTAATCGTAATCCCTGCCCTTAGCTCTGTCTATGGTGGCCCTTCTCAAAGTGTAGTTGAGCTAGCTCAATCACTAGGGAGTCTTGGGCTCAGCGTTGACATCGTAGCCACAAATGCAAGCGGCTCTACTAAGCTAGAAGTTCCGCTTCACACCTGGCTCACTAAGAAATCGTACCGGATTAAATACTTTCCCTATTGGCGTCTGCTCGATTACAAAATCAGCTTGTCTTTGACCAGATGGTTATTCCAGCATGTAGCTGATTACGACTTGGTACATACCAATGCTATTTTTTCATATCCTGTTTTGCCCGCTTACTGGGCTTGTCAGAGGCACCGAGTTCCTTACGTCGTAACTCCTCACGGCATGCTGGAGCCTTGGGCACTATCCTACAAGGCTTGGAAAAAGCGCTTCTACTACACCCTATTTGAGAAGCCTGCTCTCCAGCAGGCCAGTTCCATTCAAATGCTGGCATTTACAGAGGCAGAGCGTACTAAAGCGCTTAATCTCAAGGCTCCCTTAGTTGTTGTTCCCAATGGAATTCACCGCCAAGATTTTGAAAAACTACCAGACCCAGAGCTTTTTTACCTGAAGTTTCCGGAGACTCGCAATAAATCCCTAATCATCTTCTTAGGTCGAGTTGATCCCAAAAAAGGACTCGACTTACTATCTTTTGCTTTCACCAAAGTGCATGCTCAGTTTCCTCAGACGCATCTAATTGTTGCCGGCCCAGACAACACTCGATTTCTTCCGACTGCTCAGAACTACTTTGCTCAGGCAGGATGTCTAGATGCTGTCACCTTCACCGACATGCTCACCGGCTCTATGAAATATGCTGTTCTAGGGGCAGCCCGTTTATATGTTGCTCCTTCCTATTCTGAAGGCTTCAGTATGTCAGTCTTAGAAGGTATGGCATCAGGATTACCTTGTGTCATCACCACGGGTTGCAATTTCCCCGAAGCGTTGGCAGCTAAAGCTGCCTATGTCGTTAGCATTGATGCTGACGAAATTGCCAATGCCCTAATTGAGTGCTTGAGTAATCCTCAACAGGCAAAAGAAATGGGCGATCGCGCCCGTAAACTCATTCTTGGGCAATACACTTGGGATCGTATCGCTACCCAAATGAAAGAGGTTTATACAGTTATCATCAAAAAAGATACAATTTTCACATCACAAGGGAGAAGTTGAGTTCTATGAAATTCACCAAAAACTTACCATTTGAGATGCTCAGAAGAGCAGGAACTGCCCTGCTTACACCTCTGAAGTTTAGCTGGGAAACTGGACATTTTAGGAGTTCAATTGCCAGAAAATCGTTCGATCAAAAAGGTAACCCAATACCTTGGTACACTTACCCAGCTATTGACTTTTTGTCTACAGTAGATTTCACGAGTCAGTCTGTTCTAGAATTCGGCGGTGGTCACTCTACTCTCTGGTGGGCAGAGCGGGCATCCTATGTATTTTCATTAGAAAATAATCCAGACTGGTTTAACTATATCAGTTTCCGACTTAAAGAAAAGTCTAATGTGGAATGTGTGCTTTGCGAGGATTTAGTAGAGTATGCAAAAAAACCGGAGGGAAATTTATTTGACTTAGTCATTATTGATGGCGGAGTTTATAGAGACTTGTGTGCTAAAACTGCCTTAACAGTTGTCAAAGATAAAGGTGCAATTATTCTTGATGACTCAGAGGGATTTTGGGATCTAGCTGGTTTAGAGGGTGAATATCCCATTATTGAAATGCTTCAAAAAGCTGGGTTTATGAGAATTGATTTCTATGGGTATGCTCCCGGTGTAATCAACCCTCGTTGTACGTCTATTTTTTTCAAGAACAATGCAAATATTTTTGAAAATTTGTCTCCTCCCGTGAGGAAGTATAAACTGCTACAGCCAAAATAATATAGTTAGGACTGGAGTAACTGCCCTTACGGCTTGCTGTTGAAGTCATTAAACACTTACTCTCTCCGAGAGAATTGGTAAGGGTTGCAAAAAAATGCCTGAAACAAAATGGTCGTTTAATTCTTACCACTCCCTATCACGGCTACCTAAAAAATCTTGTGCTTGCTGTTTCCGGAAAAATGGATAAACATTTTAATCCTCTTTGGGATGGGGGTCATGTTAAATTCTTCTCTGTAACCACACTTACGGCTCTGTTAGGAACCGAAGGCTACACAGATATCAAATTCAAGTTTGCTGGCAGATTTCCATATCTTTGGAAATCCATGTTGTGTTCTAGCTCTCCAGTTCAGAGTTAATGGTCAGCTTTTCAATGCAATTCCCTTGTGATGCTAGAAGAAATAATTCCTCTTATTCTCACCTTCAACGAAGCTCCTAACATTAACCGTACCCTCCAGCGCCTCAGCTGGGCAAAGAAAATTGTAGTCATTGATAGCTACAGCACCGACGAAACTATCAAAATTTTGCATTCCTATCCCCAAGTCCAAACATTTCAGCGGGAATTCGACACATTCGCTAATCAATGTAACTATGGTTTACAGCAAGTGACATCCGAGTGGGTACTTTCACTGGATGCAGACTACATAGTTACTGATGACTTGATTGCTGAGATTGATAAGCTACCAAAAGAATCGATAGTAGATGGCTACTTTGTCAGGTTTAAATATTGTGTTTTTGACAAGCCGCTTCGCGGTACCTTGCTTCCCCCTCGCCAAGTTCTCTTCAGAAGGGAAAAAGCTTTTTATGTAGATGATGGTCATGCACATCGGCTGCGGCTCAATGGAAAATCTGCTATACTTTCATCCTATATCTATCATGATGATCGGAAGCCCTTGAGCCGATGGCTATGGGCTCAAGACCGATACATGATTATTGAAGCCAATAAGTTATTAGAGACTCCTGCGAGGCAACTAAGTTGGGGCGATCGCATCCGACAGCAAAAATTTATTGCTCCCTTTTTCATCCTAATTTACTGCTTAATTATTAACAGAGGCATACTGGATGGATGGGCTGGCTTGTATTACGCTTTTCAACGAGCTATTGCCGAAATTATTTTATCTTTATACTTAATAGCCCGTCAAAAAAAACAATAAAGAGCTAAGAAAATTGTTCTTTCAAATGAGGCAAACCGCCTTCTATTAACAGGAGGCGGCTTTGCTTTAACTCCAGAACGTTAATTTACTCACCGCAAATACACTCGCCCTGGATTGGATGATTATCCGCTCTCTTCTGTATTAAGAAAGCAGTTCTGTAAAACTCTCACAACTTCCTCTTAAGCGTCGTCGAGTGCAGTAATACCTGGGAGTTCCTTACCCTCCAGTAACTCTAGACTTGCACCGCCGCCAGTGGAGATGTGGCTCATTTGGTCAGCAACACCAACTTTTTCGACGGCGGCTACCGAGTCGCCACCCCCAATAATTGTGGTTGCACCTTTTTTGGTGAGTTCAGCCATCGTATGAGCGATCGCTTCTGTTCCCACAGCAAACTTATCAAACTCAAACACCCCCATCGGCCCATTCCAGATTACTGTCTTACAATCCGACAAGGCATCCTGGAATACCTTCACCGAGTCCGGGCCAATATCCAAACCCATCCAGCCATCAGGGATTGATTCAATACTAACCGTTCGGGAATCAGCGTCAGCCGCAAAATTATCCGCCACTACGACATCGGTGGGCAAAAGCAAGTCAACGCCGCGCTCTTTTGCCTTGGCTTCCAAAGACTTTGCCAGTTCCAGCTTATCTTCTTCTACCAACGACTTACCCACACTCAAGCCACGGGCTTTGTAGAAGGTAAAAATCATACCTCCACCAATCAGCAGCTTATCTACCTTGTCCAGCAGCGTTTCAATGACACCAATCTTACTGGAAACCTTAGAACCTCCGATGATTGCCGCTAGGGGCTTTTGGGGATTTTCAATCGCACTTTGGAGATACTGGAGTTCTTTCTCAATCAAGTACCCAGCCACGGAAGGTTTCAGGTAATGGGTGACCCCCTCAGTGGAAGCGTGGGCGCGGTGTGCTGTCCCAAAAGCATCATTTACATAGACATCTGCTAGTGATGCCAACTGTTTAGTAAATTCTGGGTCATTCTTTTCTTCTCCAGCGTGGAAGCGGAGATTTTCCAGTAATGCCACCTGACCATTTTCCAAAGCGTCAATCTGAGCGGCAACCGTATCACCCAGACAATCTTCACACATCGTAACCGTCTGACCCAGCAGTTCTGAGAGACGATTCGCGATCGGCGTCAGGCGTAGGCTTTCTTTCACTTGTGCTTTGGGACGCCCTAAGTGGCTGCATAGCACAACCTTGGCATTCTTTTTAATTAAATCCTGGATAGTGGGTAAAGCAGCACGGATGCGGGTATCATCAGTGATTGAGCCATTGTCATCCAGCGGTACATTCAGATCCGCTCGCACTAATACCCGTTTTCCAGCTAAATCTGACTCGTTTAAATCTGCTACAGTTTTTTTGGACACAATAATCTCCTAATTGCCTCTATCTGATGCACTGTGCTCTTATCAGCATGCAAGGGATTGTCTGCTTGATGATTGCCCTGTAGATTCAAATAGATACCAAGTGAACCCCCAAGGCAAAGAGTATTCGTTCTCAAGCCCGTCCACATTTTACCGGAGTCCGCGTCCTGGAGATGCGTGCCATGTTTAAGACCGTTTTATTTCCCGTTGACCAAAGCCGAGAAGCCCGCGAAGCAGCTGAAGTTGTTACCAATATCGTGAAAAAGTATGGTAGTCGCTTATTCCTGCTGTCGGTGCTAGAAGAATCTAACCCCGAAGAAGGCTCACCGAGTCCGGAGGTGATGATGTCACCAGAGGCGGTTGCAGAACTGCTAAAACAAGCCCATACATTATTTGCCCAGCAAGGCATCGACGCCGAAACCATGAGTCGTGAAGGAATGCCCGCCTTTACGATCTGTGATGTCGCTGACGAAATTGGCGCAGATTTAATTGTCATGGGCTGTCGAGGGCTGGGCCTCACTGAGGAAGGCGCAGCAGAGAGTGTCACGAATCGGGTGATTAATTTGTCTCCTTGCCCGGTTTTGATTGTTCCTTAGGGCGTCGGGCGTCGGGCGTCGGGGTTAGTGTTAGAAAATTGTATTAATTCTTATTCCTCTTTCCTACTCCCCACTCCCCCCTAGTCCCCAATCCCTAGCCCCTAGTCCCTGAAAAATGACTACTCCCTCTATCCAGTGGTATCCCGGTCATATTGCCAAAGCTGAGCGGGAACTCAAAGAACAGCTCAAGCGAGTGGATGTTGTGCTGGAGGTGCGGGATGCGAGGATTCCCCTCTCCACTCATCATCCTCAGACCTCCCAGTGGGTAGGCAGTAAAACAAGGGTGTTGGTGCTTAACCGGGTGGATATGATTACTCCCGCAGTGCGGCAACTGTGGGCGTCGTGGTTTCGAGAGCAGGGGGAGATTCCCTACTTCACAAACGGCCAACAGGGTAAAGGCATCCGTGAAGTGGCACAGGCGGCGCAGGACGCTGGGGTTCAGATGAATCAGCGTCGGCGCGATCGCGGAATGCAACCTCGCCCAGTCCGCGCCGTGGTTATCGGGTTCCCTAATGTTGGGAAATCAGCCCTGATTAACCGACTCTTAGGGCGTCGCGTTGTGGAGAGTGCCCGTCGTGCTGGTGTGACTCGCCAGCTGCGTTGGGTACGCATCTCTGAACAAATAGAGCTACTTGATGCCCCTGGTGTGATCCCCGCGCAGTTAAACAATCAACAGAAAGCCCTCAAGTTAGCCATCTGTGACGACATCGGTGAGGCGTCTTACGATAATCAACGGGTAGCTGCTGCCCTGGTTGAATTACTCAAAGATTTGGACCACACAGCTGCTGAGGGTCTGTTACCAGAGTCTCCCTTGAAGACGCGCTATGAACTTGACCCGACATCCCTGACAGGTGAAGACTACCTACACGCTTTGGCAGACTATCGCCATCAAGGAAACCTAGAGCGCACAGCGCGGCAACTGTTGAATGATTTTCGTAAGGGGTTGCTGGGCACGATTCCTCTGGAACTGCCGCCCACTTAATCAATTCCAATCTCCAGAATTGTTGAGTTTTATTAATCGGGGTGGGGGGTGAGACCCCTCATTAGGCTAAACTAAAGTCTAGTAGATGCACCCTGATAAAACGCCCGCGAGGGCGTTTTTTTTGTTTTATCTAGTAGGTATGCGTAAATAAAGGCAGGTATGTAATAAGTATTGCTACTTATTTTTGCAGAACGAATTGCACAGCCTACACTTGAGCGAGGCAGTTTTGTAAGTGCATAAAGCACAAGGGGGGATAACCGTAATTTTACGGATGCTTTTATCGGTTAGATTTGCGAGAATGTATTAATCCCGTCAGCTCTCCAGCTTATAAAGCTTGGTTTTAGTAGCCCTGAGAGTTTGACCCAAGAAAACATATGACTGGCTCACGGTAAGGTTTCTCAATTAGAGAGCAACGTTCCGTTGACATAAGGGTGCAGCCGAAAGTTGAAATATGTTACGGGGTGTTTGTCACGAAAAACTTCAAAGAGCAACCAATCACCCTGTATCACTTCTGTGAGCAAGAACTTTGGGTACCTTCCAGAGTAGGTTCGTCAACGCTGCACTTAGCGATGATTAGCACGACAGCCACAAGAGTTAAATCTCTTTTTCAGAAACACTTTACAAACACCCCCTTAGACAATGGTCAGCAAGATAGCGACTTTTAGACTTCCAGAGAACCTAATTCAGGAGATTCGGTCTCGGGCTGAGGCGACAGGTCGTGATCGAACAGCAGTAGTGATTGAAGCTTTGAAGCATGCTTTTGGCTTTCCTCCTAGTGAATCACGCCCAGCTACGGTTGAAGAACTTCAGGCACAGCTCAACAAGTTAGAGAAGAAATTCACCAGTCTGAGTGAACAGCTAACTAAATTAACTCAAAAATCACTTTCAGAGAGCACAATCAGTCAGATTAACCCAGCACTGAAGCAGACGGTTCGTGTTAACGGAGCAGTGAGCGAGGAGCTAGCGACCATCGTCTCTGAGCAATCTTTGCCTATTGCCAACTCTTTTCTGCCTGGGGAAGTTTTCTGTACTCAAACGCTTGGCGTGGTTGAAGGACGGACGGTACAGAGTCAAGCGAGCAGGCAAGAACTAGAACACGATCTCACACAAGGCAAGCAGGAAGAGGCAGAACTCAAAGAACTCGCAGCCCGGATTGAGCAGCAAGCGAGGATATTCGACCTGGTACTCTCAGCCTCTCCAGACCCAATCTGCGTGGTTGATCGGGTGGGGAGGTTCACCTATGTAAACCTTGCACTCGCTCAATTGTTTGGATTGCAGCAACGTCACATTTTGGGTAAAACTTGGCAACAGCTAGACCTACCCCAAGAGATCATCGAGAGGGAGCCAATCGACGCCCAGCGTGAAGTGGTGTTTGCGACAAGGCGACCTTTAACCAAGGAAATCAGCTACCCGACGAGCAATGGGGTTCGGGACTACGAGTGTATCCTCAGCCCGATCATCGGTGTCAGTGGTAGCGTCGAAGCTGTGATTTGCACTGCCAGAGACATCACTGAGCGCAACCAGGTAGAAGAGTCGTTGAGGGAATCAGAAGCTAATTACCGTCACTTATTTGAATACGCCAACGACTCAATCTTCATCATCGACTTATCAACCAGTCGCATTTTGGACGCCAACCAGAATGGAGCAAGGCGACTTGGTTACACCCGCAAAGAACTCCTCAAGTTGAAAACAAGGGACATCGATGTACCGATACCTGAGGCTCGTCAAAAGATGATTAACCAGCAGATGCAGGCAACCGGTAGTATCATCTTCGAGCACGCTTTGCGGCGTAAGGACGGCACAGAAATACCAGTTGAAATTAGCAGTCGGATCATCGAGTACCGAGACCAGCTAGTCTCTCTCAGTTTCGTTCGCGAGTTCACCCCTTGGAGCGCCCTGCATGGCGAACTCACAGAGCGCAAACAGGCGGAGGTAACGCAGTTGCCATCTAACTACCAAAACGGCAACAATCATAAATGACCAACCAAATCTATCTAATCGGAGAACCTTGATTCGGCTTTAGCCGTGGGCATTCAACGAGACAAAACCCGCCCCTTACCCTTACTGAGGGCTTAGGGGCGGGTTTTCAAATCGACCAGATCGTTTAACAGCATTGCATTTCCCCTAAACCCGCCCCAAGGAAGATATTGGTCAGGTGCAATATATGATTGGACTTTGGACAAAAGAGAATCTCTTCGCGAGATTTGTTCGCGAAGAAAA
>CBDTXL010000013.1:0-37512 GCA_965364435.1 uncultured bacterium | reverse complement strand
GCTGTGGCTGCTATTGAGGATATTGTTTAGGCCACGAGTGTTGTTTGGTCGGAACGAAAAAGCAAGTGCGATCGCTGTTTCCCAAGTTTAGCTTTTCCCTAAACCCTTGATTCGACGCCCTTCTTCCCCGACGCCCTAGCTATAAGCCCCGACGCCCTAGCTATAGTTCTCAAACGTATTGTCGCCGAAGGGTTTTTCCCTGTGTAGCCTATTAGCTGATTGCTGATAGCTGACTGCTGATTGCTATACTTTCACGATTGCTACCTAGAATGTCAATAAACACAAGGGGTCGGGAATGAGGTCAACGTGCAGCTAAAGCAGGTCATTATTGTTCACAAAGCTGGGGACTCCCAAGGTCGGAGTTGGGCTGAAAAATGCGCTCGGCAATTGGAAAAACGCCAGTGTCACGTCTTGATTGGACCGAGTGGGGCGAAAGATAATCCCTACCCCGTCTTTTTGGCCTCTGCGATGGAACAGATTGATTTAGCGGTGGTTCTGGGTGGGGATGGCACAGCACTGGCAGCGGCAAGACATCTTGCTCCAGAAGGCGTTCCAATTTTGGCGGTGAATGTGGGGGGGCATCTAGGGTTTCTGACAGAACCGCTTGAGGAATTTACAGACACTGAGAAAGTTTGGGATCGACTATTAGAAGATCGCTATGCTCTCCAGCGGCGGATGATGCTTCAGGCAGCGGTGTTTGAGGGCGATTCGCGTGGCGCAAGCTTCGCTCCACGCACGAATAGGGAACCCGTGAACGTTAGCGAAGCGGCTCTTTCAGAGCTTCCCTTTCTGGCACTCAATGAAATGTGTGTTAAGCCTGCCTCAGCGGATCGGATGATTACCTCGATTCTGGAGATGGAAATTGATGGGGAGGTTGTCGATCAGTACCAGGGAGATGGGCTAATTGTCGCGACACCTACTGGCTCAACGTGCTACACCATTTCTGCCAATGGTCCAATTTTGCACGATGGCATGGAAGCGATCACGGTGACGCCGATTTGCCCCTTGAGTCTTTCCAGCCGCCCCCTGGTACTGCCCGCTGGCTCCGTCGTCAGCATCTGGCCCCTAGCTGATTATGAGCTGCACACAAAGCTCTGGATGGATGGTGTCCTAGCAACCTCAATCTGGCCTGGACAACGGGTGGATGTCCGCATGGCAGATTGTTATGCGAAGTTCGTTATTTTGCGAGAAAGCTATTCCTATTACCAAACACTACGGGAAAAGCTCCAGTGGGCTGGTGCTAGAATCCATTACAGCAACAACCACCGGAACTAGGAGAACTCCAAGAAAATAAATATCCAGGTGAAGGTCGTTACTGGTTAATGGTTAGTGGTTAATGGTTAATGGTTAATGGTTAGTAGTTAGTAGTTAACCGGCTACTAACTACTAACTACTAACTATTAACTACTAACTACGAACGGAATCTTGGGATAATTTATTTTTTGGAAGTCCCTAATAGTTGTTGAGGCTCCCCAAACTTAAGTACGTTAATTTACCAGTTCCCGCGTTGATACAGCCTTAATCAAACTGCTTAACTTTGCATGATAAGAGTTATATTCTTGCAAATTGGCTTGTTGCAAGTACACATCAACTAATTTGGCTTCAGTCAGCGTCGCGGACATCAGGTCGGCACCCCTCAGGTTGGCACCCTTCAGGTTGGCACCGCTCAGATTGGCAGCAAGTAAACTAGCGGGATAATATATATTTGCACCCAGCAAATTGGCATAACTCAGGTCGGCACCAAACAAATTGGCATAACTCAGGTCAGCACCAAACAAATTGGCACCAAACAAATTGGCACCAAACAAATTGGCATAGCTCAGGTCGGCACCAAGCAGGTTGGCACCAAACAGGTCGGCAGCAAATAGGTTGGCATAACTGAGGTTGGCATTTAACAGGTTGGTATCACTGAGATTGGTATACTTAAGGTTGGCATTCAACAGGTCGGCACTGTTCAGGTTGGCATCACTTAGGTTGGCATCGCTCAGGTCGGCACCGCTCAGGTTGACATTACTCAGATCAGTACTCAACAGGTCAGCATTCAAAAGGTCGGCACCAAAAAGGTCGGCACCAGTCAGGTCGGCACCAGTCAGGTCGGCATCACTTAGGTTAGCAACACATAGGTCGGCACCGCTGAGGTTAGCCCCCAATAGTTTGGCATTGCTCAGGTCGGCACTCGGCAGATGAGCGTTACGAAAATCTCTTTCTCCTGCTTGATAACGCTCCAGAAGTTCCTTGGCATCCATAATCTATGTTTGAGATTTTTGGCAGTTTGTTCGTTTTCAAAAAACCAGCGCTACATAAACGAGGCTTAGAATATGTACAACGTTTAGGTAGCCAAGTAGATGCGGCGGCTGTCGGGGTAGTGAGTGTGACTTATGAAAGACACGTCTGTATTGCGATTGAGGGTAAGTAGAAGGGCGCGATCGCGTTCATTGAGTTGAACCACCCGATGGGGTAACTAGGATTTATCCTGGGAAAAAATACTTGTGGAGTACTTACACATATCTTTACGGATATCAAAAAAAATGTAAAGGAGTTATAAATAACTTTGCGAAAAATTTATGAAAAAATGTTGAGAAGGTCAAACGAAGGCTGAAGGGTAAGTTTTTTTACTCTCATCTTTGGGGCATACTCCCCAGGAGTTTTTCTCTTTCCTCGGTAGTAATCAAAACTAATCCAGTTTCCAGCCAGAGATTGATTCTGCTTTTACTGGGAGTGGATAACCTGGCAGATACTAAAAGACATCTTTTGGGATGGGACGTTGAAAAGCCTATCTCGTAGCAGTATCGAGTAAAGCAGGGAACAAGAAAGGAGAAAGTTATGCCAACCGAGCAACAGCTACAACCGCCACAACATCAGGAGCAACAACCTGGTCTTGAAGAGGAAATGACGCCAAAACCTCAGTCAGACGACTCTGAGTATCAGGGTAGTGGCAAACTCCTAGGGAAGGTGGCACTCATTACTGGCGGTGATAGTGGTATTGGTCGTGCAGTTGCGATCGCCTATGCCAAAGAAGGAGCTGATGTTGCGATCGTGTACTTAAATGAACACGAAGATGCCGAAAAGACGCAACAGAAGGTTAAAGAACTAGGGCGCAACTGCGTGTCTATTGCCGGGGATCTGGGTGATGAATCGTTCTGCAAGACGGCTGTGCAACAGGTAATTGATACGTTTGGGCATCTGGATATTCTGGTCAATAATGCCGCTGAACAGCACCCTCAAGAGAAGATTGAGGACATCAGTGCAGAACAGCTAGAGCGCACCTTCCGTACCAACATCTTTTCGATGTTTTATCTGACCAAGGCAGCGATGCCCTATCTCAAAGAGGGGAGCGCAATTATTAACACCACCTCAGTGACCGCGTACCAAGGCAACCCTCAACTGATTGATTACTCCTCGACCAAGGGAGCGATCGTCGCCTTTACCCGCTCTTTGTCACAAAGCCTGGTTGAAAAGGGGATTCGCGTTAATGGCGTGGCACCCGGTCCAATTTGGACGCCCTTGATTCCCGCCACTTTCCCCGAAGAGAAAGTCGCGAAATTCGGTAAGCAGGTACCAATGGAGCGAGCAGGTCAGCCGGAAGAAGTGGCTCCTAGCTACGTGTTCTTGGCCTCGAAGGACTCCTCTTATATGTCGGGTCAGATTTTGCATCCCAACGGCGGTACGGTGGTCAACGGCTGATGACTTAGTCAGGAGTCAGGAGTCAGAATGTCAAACCTGAACTTCAATCCTTGCAAGGGTTTTGTCTCTTACCTCCTGACTCGGAGAATTTCAACTCCTTAAATGCGCGATCGCTTACTTAGGACAGAATTTCATAAATCGGTGACGAATTGAGCTACCTACTGGTAAGAGTTTGAGCTTCTACCTACCGCTACGAACTTGTAAAATCCTGTACTTAGCTGTTGAGGACTACCCTAAGCTTTTGAAGAATCACAGAAAGTCCGAATAGATAATAGATATCACAATTTAGCTGAGCATTCGGCTACCACCCAAAGGGCTGCTAACCTACAGCAGCTCTTTTTCGATGCACCTGGACGCGCTTATGCGGCTTTTGCTTCTTAACCCAGGACAGAAACTTTGCCATCTGGGGTTCGTTTTGCAGCTTTTCCAGGGAATTGAGTTCCTGAGCTAAACATTTATTGTCAAACAGGTTGTGTATCTGCCGGTGGCAGGGGGAGCAGATGTTGACGGTTGGGCCTGGCTCAGCCTTCTTCTGTTTTACTTTCTGTCGAGGAATCAGATGGTGGACAGTCAAACGCTCCACCTCTCTTTGGCACAACTCACAGATCATGCTTCGCTGAAAATAACACTCATAATAATCATAATAATTCTCGAAAATTAGCGGCTACAAGAACTTCGCAGGACTTACGCAACAAACTTATACCAAGTTGCGCCTCTTCCGGTCACTTTCAGATGGGGAGTGGGTAGTAGGGAGTAGGGAGTGACAATTTCTCAGTTTACGCAACAGAGCTGCAATTTGGTATTACCTGTAGGGTGCGTTAATAAAGCACCCTACTACTAATAGCGTTTGGTGAAGAATTTTGCGTCACTCCTATAATCCTTATTGTCTCGCTAAGCTCAGTCAGTAATAATCCGGAAGTCTTAAAGCGATACGGCGGTATGAAATGGGTAAAAACTCGGTTTTATTTAAAAGTAGTCTTGCCCATACTTTATTGAGTATAGAATAGAGAATTCAAAATTTATGACGAGACTTCAATGGACTAAAGAAGAAATCGTTAAAAAGGCAGCATTCGTAAAATATAGAACTCTGGCAAGACCAACGGACAGAGCCTTTAGTATCGATGAGCTGATATTTTACGATAACTTTTCTTATTACTTGCTCCATTATGAAGGATTTCACTCTTGGATGCAGACAACAAGCTTTCAGCCAAGCGCGTAAGTTTCTGCACGATTGCTACCAAAAAGCCGGGGTCGGAAATCCCAACGTTAAGAACTGAGTGGGATTATTGAGCAACTAGACGATTTCCGTACCCCTCTCATGGTGACGTGTACTAAGCATTGGAGTATCCAGCAAAGGGTGCAACGCGAAAAAGTGTGGTCAAGCTGGATAAAACAGAGCGGTCAGGATAGAGTCATACAAAGGGTAAAAATTGGCGATAAGGCGACGGCTGCATCCTTCTACCTCTGGGGCGCAACCTACAAATCTGTGATCAACCTTGCCTTGCGAAGAATGAATGTCAGTACAGTTTCTTCTCTATAAATAATGTCAGCTCTGACATCCATGCCAGGTTGGATAGGATACTGGAGAGCGCTCTTCACCAGTAATGGTCTTTCTGGCTGGATTGTTACTTCGTAATAAGGGGCGGCTGTACTGGTGCCGTCATTTTTGGGAATCGTAACATCAGGGGCGATCGCACTCACTTTCCCTTTGAGTGTGCCATAGTCAGGATAAGGATAGGCAGAAACGCGCATTTGCACCTTGCCCTGTTTACAGTCTGAAACCTTTTGGGCTTGACAAACTCCAACCTTGCTAATATCATCAGCCGCTACACGCGCTTTGACTACGAGGGCGGCGTTATTAGGGGCAATTTCGGCAATGGCTTCACCAGGACGTACCACCTGACCAGAGTTTCGCAACTCCAGTTTCAGGATAGTACCAAAAGCTGGGGCGCGAATCACGCTCTTTTTCAGATCGTTTTCAACCTGTTGGAGTTCTTTTTGGTCGCGATTCAGTTGATTTTGGATTTCAAGAAGACGCTGGCGTAGGTTCTTTTGTTCTTTGTTCAAGGTGGCGAGGGTAGACTCACCCCTTGCTTCTTCTTGAACAATCCGCTCCTTGGCGATTTCCACTGAGGCTACTGTAGGATTGAGGGAGGCTTTAGCGCGTTCTAATCGAGCTAGGGCAGCCTTGAAACCTTGTTCCTTCTCCTTAACTTGCAGCAGAGAAATTGCCCCCGTGTTCGCTAGCTGCTGATATCGCGTCTTCTCCTCTTTAGCTAAATCTACCGCTGCTTCTGCTTCTTTTACGTCTGTTTGACTGGTAATTTGCTTATCTCGATACTCCCGTTGATAGCGACTGAGTTCAGCAACCGCAGAAGCAATGCTGCGGTTCATCAACCCTTTCTCAGCAGCTATCTGAGACTCTAGGGCGTCCAGTTGAGCCTTAACTTGTACCAGTTGTAATTGTAAGAGCTGAATACTCCTTTGCAACTGGCTTTTTTGGGTTTGTAATCGATTATCATCAACAATAGCGATCGCATCCCCTTTTTTGACGACCTGATTTTCTTGCACCTCAATGCGTTTAACCGTTCCTTCCACTGCCGCCTGGACGATTCGTACCTCCCCGATGGGACGAACGGTAGCAGGTGCCTTAACTGTGACATTGTACTGGGTGAAGGCAGAGAGGGCGATCGCTACACCAAATGTCCCAACCAGAAATAACCCTCCTAGGGTTGTCCAAGGACTAATCGGGGGCAGAAACTCATTGCTTTGAACAGGAGGGACAAAGTCTGAATTAGATTCACTCAGCATCATGGCTAATACCGTTTCTATTTTGATGCACTACAATTAGTTACGCCGAGGGCAGAAGGGAAGAAAGTTAGTCTACCTTGACCCTTTTTAGGGGATTAAAAAGTCCAGATGGTCTCCAGGAATCGCTTGTAATTCTTCTAAAGACCCTTGAAGTTTCAATCGACCTTGGTCGAGTAATACAATCCAATCGGCTCTCTGGATGACTCTGGGGCGGTGGCTAATCATGATTGTGGTTTTGCCCTGTCTGTAAAATAAGAGCTTATCTAAAACTTGAGCCTCGCTCACTGGGTCGAGGGCACCCGTTGATTCATCTAAGATTAGTACTGGCGGGTCATTAACAATCGCTCTAGCTATTGCTAAGCGTTGCCGTTGTCCACCCGAAATATTCGCGCCGAATTCACCTAAAATCGTTTGATATTTGTCGGGAAGTTTACTGATGAACTCATCAGCTCCGGTAATTTGACAAGCTGTGATAATCTGTTCAAAAGTAACATCAGGTGTTCCCAATCTGAAATTTTCAATAATCGACCGACTCCAAAAGTGGGCATCTTGGGGAACGAGGATAACTTGTTGGCGTAGGCGATCGAGGGAAAGGTCTTGTAAGTTATAGATATCAATTTGAATATTGCCGGACTGGAGGGAATAGAGGCTAGTAATTAGTTTAACTAGGGTACTTTTCCCACAACCGGATTTACCAATGAGAGCCGTTACTTTCCCACCAGGAATTTTTAGGTTAAAATCCTGGAGTAAGTCTACTCGACCTAAGTGGTGAAAGTTGAGATTAGTACAAATGATATCAGCGTTACCAGGAATTTGAGCAAAGGGCTTTTTTGTATCGCCTTGATTTTCCGGAGTGGCATCGATCACTTCTGTTAGTCGTTGGGTAGCGGTTTGGGCGCGAGTGAATTCATCCACAAAACCGACGACTGTACCAATAAATGAGGTAAAGTTGCCATTCATACTGTTGAAGGCAAGGAGTTGGCCAATACTTAACTGCTGACCAATCACCAGAGAACTGCCAAACCAAAGTAAGCTAACACTGCCGATTTGGGAAACTAATCCAGAAAAGACACTATTGATAATCCCAATTTGGATAGTCCGAAACGTCACGTTTGACAGACGGGAAAAGCGACTTTGGAATTCTTCCCAAAATTGGGGTGCGGCACCCGTGGTTTTGAGGGTGATGGCTCCTTTGAAGGTTTCGACTAAGATACCTTGGTTTTCGGCTTCTGTGACTAACACACTACGAGTTTTTTGCTGGAGTGTCGGTAGGAAAATGACGGTAGAGACAGTCATCAGTACTGCAATTAGGACAGCAGCAGCGGTAAGTTGCCAACTATAGAACAGCATGAAGCCCAAAGATACTACAGCAATGAAAAACTGGCTAGGTAGACTGACAACGGCTTGGGAAACTAACTGATTAACTTCTTGAATATCTCGGAGTCTGCTAACAACCTCGCCGCTGCGACGGGCTTCGTAATAACTTAAGGGCAATCGCAATATAGCCCTACCAAATTCGAGGACGAGTCCTAATTCTAGGCGTTGGGTAAAGTGGGCAATTAGGTTGGATTGTACAAGTTTAAGGCTGCTGGAGACAAGGTGCATTACCATCACGGCAATGGCGACAGCAGCTAGCAGTTGGGTATCGCCCCGAATCAGCACGTCATCGGTGAGGATTTGGATGAGGAAGGGGGAGGTGAGGGAGAGTAAACCGAGGACGATATTAATAAGTAAGGCTTCAGATAGAATGCCTCGATAAGGTAAAACGCGCTGACAAAAGCGACGAAAGCCACCTATTTTATCTTTGTCGTCGGGTTGGGCAAAAAAGCGAACAGGATCGGGTTCGAGTAACAGCATTATGCCAGTCACCCAACCTTCAGCTAACTCTTTTCGGGAGAGATAACGGATACCGAAAGCTGGATCGGCAATTACATATTTCCTACCTCGTTTTCCATATAAAACTACCCAGTGGTAGCCTTGCCAGTGAATGATTGCTGGCAAGGGGATTTGATTGATTTTGTCAAGAAGTTCAGGTGAAGCTTTGACGTTACGCCCATTGAAACCGAGTGTTTCTGCCCCACGTTTTAGTCCCAGTAGTGTGGTTCCTTGTTGTCCTGTACCGACGGCTTCCCGAATGCGGTTGAGGGTGAAGGTACGTCGGTAGTATTTGGTAATCGAAGCAAGACTTGCTGCACCACAGTCTTCTTCAGTGTGCTGTAAAACACTTTGGTATTTCACTGCTTGTTAAAGGGGAAGTTGAGGATGAAGATAAAGGCGATCCCTTGAGAAGCGATCGCCTGGGGCAAAAGTAGCTAGATATTACAACCTAGTGCGGCTAAAAAGTTAACTGATAGTCAGAATTTTTGACTCCAGCTAACTCTTGAAACTAAAGGGTGATTACATTAACTTCTTATAATCCCGACGAAACGCACATTTGCTAGCTGGACACCTGGGTCTTGCGTACTTAGTATGCCAACCTATCAGTTTAAGTAGCTAAAAAGCAAACTATGCCTCAATTGAAGGCGTTGTACCGCTAAAATTAACTAAGTTAATGTCATTAATCCTTACTCTTCAAGGATTTATGGCATTATTTTGAGAGAAATTAGCATACTAAGTACGGAAGAACCGACAGCAACTCAGTATGAGGATGAGGAGAAAGGCGATCGCCGCTCAAGGGATCGCCTGGGGCAAAAGTAGCTAGATATTACTATCTAGTGCGGCTCAAAAGTTAACTGATATTCAAAATTTTTGACTTCAGCTAACTCTTGAAACCTAAAGGGTGATTACGTTATCTTAGCTCCGGTCCAACGTAATCCACTTTAGTTCGGAATATATTTCGCAAATGTTCAGCGATATTAGCAGCCGTATTGTAATTAGCCGACCATACTGGCACCCAATAGTCCAGTCTCCATGGGTTGTGGTATCCTATCTCATAAGGCAGTACCACATTATTACCACCGCTACAACTAGCCGCTGATTCATCCGAGAGTTCCTCGAATAATGGGGAAGAAGAAATGTTCTTTTGTGCTTGAGCAATTGGCTTTTCCAAAGTAATCATAATTTTCTCCAAAAGTGGAATTGACAAGTTGAATTGACAAGCAAGTTACCTGAGCGTAAAAACTCTTTGGTTAACCTGTAGTTTGACGTGGCTTTTGCATAGTCCTCTCACCTCAGCGCCAGAAAGTTAGTTATCAGTTACTCCTGCTAACCCAACTTAGAGAAGCGTTGTGGAATAGGTGTTGTTCCATCCCCAAGCTTTCATCTGGGGGAACGAGAGGGCTGCTACTGTCAGCCGTTGGAAAGTTGCTAACTTAAGTAACTTTCACTAAATACAAATTAAAGTTACTTAAATAAAAAGTCAAGCCCATCCGGAAAAATTTTTGGGTTGATGCCGATTCTGGCGTGTAAGCCTTTTGATTTAAGGGTTATACCAAATCCGCATATATAACCCCTTTTAACTTTGATTTCCTCTGGTTCTCTTCTCGGTGAACTCTGTGCCCTCTGTGGTTCGTTCTCAAAAAGGGGGTAGTCCACCCGGATTGGGTATTAGAGGGCATGAGGTCAGGGGGGGGAGACGATCGGGAGAAGAGAAATTATTTATGTAAAAGCTAAGGCTCCAACCGTTTGAGAGATTTAAGTAATAAGAAGGGCGCAGCCGATACAAATAACCTATATAATGGTGAAAAATCCGACTTTAGGTATTGCCAGCGTAGGCGAGAGTAAGATATTGATTCCCCAGGACTTTTTGAATGCGATCGCAACTGAATATGGTGTGTCCGACTCGGAACTCAAGGTGTTGTCATTAGCCCTAGAGGGGGTATCGACTGCCGCTATAGCTAAGCAGCTAGGCACCAGAGCAGAAGTGATTCGCAACCGACTCGGTGAGGTGTACAGGAAATTTCAGATTCCTGGGTCGGGTCCGGGAAAACTCGCGAAATTGCAGCAGATTCTCGTCTCCCAGTATCACCAGCATCAGAATCAAAACCGGGAAGCGCACGCACCTGCCAAAACCGAACCCCCTTATGAGGAGCAAACAAAAGGGGTAGAACCCACTGAGGCAACCCCCACACCCCGCATTGATTGGAATGAGGCCCCTGACGTATCCATTTTCTATGGACGTACCAAAGAACTCGCCACACTAGAGCAATGGATTCTCAAAGATAACTGCCGACTTGTAGCGCTGCTGGGGATGGGGGGAATCGGCAAAACCGCCTTATCTGTTCGCAGCGCTAAGCAGATTGCCGATAACTTTGAGTATGTCATCTGGCGCACCCTACGCCATGCCCCACCCCTCAAAGAGATTTTGGCTCAACTCCTAATCGTCCTCTCCTACCCACACAAAGCTTATCTCCCAGAAGATATCAACCAGAGAATCTCCCTGCTAATTGAGTCCTTACAAAAGCATCGCTGTCTGGTGATACTGGACAACGCCGAGACAATTTTGCAGAGTGGGGAACTTACCGGACACTATCGGGAAGGATATGAAACTTATGGGGAGTTATTCAGACGGATAGGAGAATCCCACCATCAGAGTTGTTTAGTCATTACTTCTCAAGAGAAACCCCGTGAAATTGCCCTGCTTGAAGGCGCAACCCTACCCGTTCGCACCTTAACCTTAATGGGTTTGCAGCCAGAAGACGCCGGAGAAATCTTTAAAGCAAAAGAATTATCTGACCCCGAACACTGGAAAGAACTGATTCAACGCTATCAAGGCAATCCGTTATATCTAAAAATAGCGGCAACCTCAATTCAAGAGTTATTTCAGGGAAAAGTTTCTGAATTTCTCAAACGCAGTATCTCCGTGTTTGGTGACATTCGGGTGTTACTGGAGCGGCAGTTTGAGCGCTTGTCTGATTTAGAACAAGAAATTCTCTACTGGCTAGCGATTGAACACCAAGCTGTTTCCTTGGAACAATTACAATCTGACCTGTGGTTACCTATAGCCGAATACGACCTATTTGAGGTGATAGAATCTCTGGGACGACGCTCGTTGATTGAAAAGGTTGTAGAAGGGAGTAACGCTCTTTTCACTCTCCAGATGGTGGTGATGGAGTATGTGACTAATGAATTGACAGAGCAGCTTTGTGCAGAGATTCTCTCAGCTATCAAAACTCATAAAATTGAAAAACTTGAACGGTTCACCAGTCTGAGTCTGGAGAAAAGTCAGTTGTCAGTTGCTAATTACAAGAAAATTCCTTATCCCCCGATTATCCAATTGATGAAGAATCGAATGATTGCGGCTTTTAGAAGCGAAATTAAACTCAAAGAGCAGCTCAATAAGCTGCTGTCTATTTTACCAGAAAACTCGTCGCTAGAGGGAGGATATGCTAGGAATAATCTTCAGCATCTCATCGCCGCCTTGGCGGATAACTCAAACAGCTAAAGGAGGCAGAATTCAGAATTTATCCAAAATCCAGATTAACGAACCACAGAGGCTCAGAGTTCGCTGAGTAAAGAATAAGAGGAGATAAGAGATATTATATAGCCAGTCTAAATGATTTGTGGAAGTCTCTCTTCCCTCTTTCTCTGAGTTCTCTGTGCCTCGGTGGTTTGTTATTATTCATAACTCAAATAGACTAGCTATAGATGGGGATTTGGTATCAAATGGATGGGTGCCTGAAATGACTTTTACTCAAAATTATATGCTGTACTGTATTAACCCCAGATGCCAGAGTCGTCAAAACTCTTATGAGGCTCACAATTGCGCCTCCTGCGGCACTTCCTTGCTTGTCAACGAGCGCTATCGGCTCATTAGACCCCTGCGAGACCTGAACGTTGGATACGAGACGGAAATCTTTGAAGTAGAGGATTGGGAGGATTTATTAAAACTAAAAATTTTGAAGGTTCTCAACTCCAGGAACGCTGATGTTGTCAAATTATTTGAACGAGAAGCTAGAGTGCTGATTGCTTTAAGTTTGCAGGAAAAAGGGGTTCCTAGAGTTGAAGCGGATGGTTATTTTCCTGTTGGTCTAGGCAACTGTAATCGGCAATTGCGCTGCCTAGTTATGGAGAAAATTGAGGGATGTAACTTAGAGGAGTGGTGGGAAGAGAACGGGGCAATTTCTCAAGAGTTGGCAGTTAAGTGGTTAAGGCAACTGGCTGTAATTTTGGAGCAGATTCATCAACAAAAGCTGTTGCATCGGGATATTAAACCGTCCAATATTATGCTCAGAGAAGATGGGCAGTTGGTATTGATTGATTTTGGTCTGGTTGGAGTAGGGCTTTTTGGCGCTACCGTAGTTGGAACTCATGGGTACACGGCACCAGAGCAATGGGAGGGGAATGCTGTTCCACAATCGGATTTCTTTGCCCTAGGACGTACCTTTGTCTATTTATTTACGGGACAACATCCTTTTAACCTTCCCACATCCCAAACCAATCGCTTGCGCTGGCGAGATAGGGCACCACAGGTGGAGGAGTGGTTCGCTAATTTGATTGATAAACTGATGGCGAGAGCGCCGAAACACCGACCTCGCAATACACAAGAAATTTTAGCAGACCTAGACGGAGTCGGGTCTCAAATCTGGCAATTCTTAGGCACGTTGTTCGTGGCGAGTGTGGTGGGAACCCTTTTAGTAATGGGGGTGCGGTATCTAGAGATATTGCAGGCATGGGAGTTGGGGACTTTAGATCATCTGACGCGGCTGCGCCCTGTTGAAAAACCGGATTCACGGCTTTTAGTTATAAAAGTAACTGAAGAGGATATTAACCGATATCGCTATCCGCTACCTGATGCTGTACTGGCGCAGTTGTTGAACAAACTGGAGCCATATCAACCGCGAGTTATTGGTTTAGATATCTATCGCGATCGCCCAGTCAACTACAACGATGACCCAGTGGAGCAAAATCAAGTTGATTTTACCACTCATCTACAACAGAAGCATCGACTGATTCCAGTCTGCAAAGTCAGCAGTGAGAGTGACTCTGGCATTAGCCCCCTACCAGGCATTCCGGTGGAACGTCTAGGCTTTAGTAATGTGTTGCTGGATAGCGGACGCACTCTCCGTCGCCATCTTTTATATCAAACCCCAAGAAAGACATCTCCTTGTCAGACGCACTACGCCTTCAGCCTCCAGCTGGCATTCCGATATTTATCTGCACGGGGCATATCAGAAAAATTTACACCAGAAGGTGACTTACAGCTTGGCACGACTATTTTTCAGGACTTAGAACCCCGCGCAGGCGGCTACCAAGGGTATGACCCTGGGGGTCAGCAAGTGCTGCTCAATTACCGCACTTCCGGGAAAATTGCCCAGGAAGTTACGCTCACAGATGTCCTGGAAGGTAAAATCGACCGGAATTGGGTAAAAGACCGGGTTGTCCTCATCGGTGTTACCGCTACCAGTGTTAAAGATAATTTCGCTACACCCTTTGGGGAAATGCGAGGATTGTTCATTCAGGCACAGATGGTCAGTCAAATTCTCAGTGCTGTGTTGGATAAGCGACCTTTGTTGCGGGTATGGCCTCAATGGGGTGATGCTCTCTGGATTTGGGTCTGGTCTCTGGTGGGGGGCGTGTTGGGAAGGCAAGTGCGTGTACTCCCCTACCGGGTACTGGGGTTGGGCACTGCCTTGGGAGCCTTATATGGACTTAGCTTGGTTCTCTTGATACAAGGCGCTTGGGTGCCCCTCTTGCCGTCTGCGATCGCTTTTTTGATTTCTGGCGGCAGTGTAGCAGCGTTACGGCGTCTGGGATGGTCTGTCGTTCCCAGGCTGATTGACTCTGGTGGACCAGGCAGTTGGCTAGAGTTCATTCGTACAGGAGCAATTGTAGTGGTCTTCAGGATGATTCCAGCAAGGCGATCGCACTAAACCCTACTGCAAGCTATCCGACAATGATGTTATCCCGACTCAAAAGAATACTTGCCTTTGGGCTGGGCTTGGCGATTGTTATTTTTGCCAGCAGCGTCACGCCATTACAGACCAAGTCTACTCCCACCAACGACCTACTGGCACAAAGCTCAGCACTGGGTTCAATTGTATTTAACCAACCACAGACACCGCCAGATAAAGGGGCACCCGGTGAACAGTCAGATTCAGGAACTCGTCGCCCGTGTGACGAGGGCGAAAACTCAAACCAGCCTCTGAGCGAATTAGTAGCCTTAGTACCTGCCATTAAAAAACAAACAAGCCCAAATTCACTACCTGAAATTGACGTCTGGGGGCAAACAATTTCCCCACATCCCACGTTCTGGTTTTATATTCCCGCTTCAGCCACCGCTGCTAAAGAAGCCAAGTTCGTACTGGAGGATGAAGAAAACTATCGGTCTGAGTTCCCTCTTACTCCACCTACAACACCGGGCATTGTCAGCCTTCCTCTACCTACCACAGAACCTGTCCTGGAGATTGGCAAGTGGTATCATTGGTCTTTGAAAATTTATTGCCAAACGTCAGCTTCACCGCCGCCTAAGTTCGCTGTTGATGGGTGGATAAAACGAATAGAAGACCCTTTGCCGCAGCCAGGGACACCCGAAGAACAAATCATCCTTTATGCCAAAGAGGGCATTTGGTTTGAGACGCTGACTGAGTTAGCGAATCTCCATCGCACCTCCCCTTCATCGGATACTACTGCTGCCTGGGGAAAGTTGTTGGAGTTTATTGGTTGGACACAGCTAGTCAAAGAGCCAATTCTCCCCTGCTGCACCCTGAAGAAATAAGCGAGAAGATAGCTAATAGTTAATGGAAGGATGGCTTCTTTTACATTAGACCTCTTGCTCTCATTCAAATTGACCCCCCTCAATCCCACATTCTTTCCCTCGACTGGCTTGTGGAGGTTTTTACGCAATTGGGAATTGAAAATTAGTAACCTCTACTACATACACTACGTAAAAAACTCTTTCCATTACCCATTACCAATTACCCATTACCGATTACCAATTACCCATTACCCATTACCAATTACCCATTACCCATTTTGTCTAGTTTTGGGCGACTTCCTCGCTTTGTGAATCGCAAGCCAAAAGTGTCTGCTGGGGGGAGGAGAGTGTAGCCTGGGGCGCAACCGCTACCAGTTCTACCTGACCTTTGTCATTAATTGTCCACCCTTGCGCCTCTACGATTTGCTTGGGAGCCGAGCCAATCGGCTTTATGTCCACAGGCGAACTAGAACCATTCTCTGTGCTGAGAGTTTCTGAGCGGAAATCTTCCCAGCCTCGGTTATTGTTAATTGTCTGGCTGGGATTAGATGGCAAACCATCGCCACCAGTGACAGTAAATTTATTACTCCTTGGCTGACTACCGACTTGACATTTCGGCTCAACCCGTGGTGGGAGTGTCCGCTCTGGCAAGGGTTCTGGCTGGGGTTGAGGCTGCGTGTTAATAACTATTGTATTGATAATAAAGCTTTTATTTGCAAGGTTTATTGTCCCTGTTGCGTTAATCTCAATATCCCCCGCAACAGAGCCTACTAATCCTAAGTTTTGCCCTATCCCAGCAAGAAGAACGCTATTTCCTAAAATATTTAGATTCCCGGCATTGACATGAATGCTACCGCCCCCGCCAGCAGTCACATCAACCAAAGCGCTCTGGCTCAGAGAAATATCTGCTCGTGGGACGCTATCAGGAAAACTCAAACGCACGTCATTGCCATTAACTGTCAACCCTACAGTTCCCGTTCCTGTTAAGCCTCCTAACTCAACCCGACCCCCCGGAACCTTCAACGACCCGCCATTCATACTGACATTGCCACCTACGAGCGCTAAGGTTTGACCGGGCTGCACCTGTAGACTAGACCCCTGCACGCGAATGCCTCCTGATGTTCCCCCGTATTGCAAGCCGATAGGAACACTGATAGTCAGCCGGGGGAATCTTATGGAATCTGTCTGCTGACTATCAGTAGGTGCTCTTGTGGAATCTGTAGCACTCAACTCGAAGCCATCGGCAAACTTGATTGCATTGGCTGTACTCCCCAGGAAGGAGCCGCCCATGTCCAGTTTGGCATTCGGTCCAAAAATAATGCCATTAGGATTGAGTAAAAACAAATTGGCGCTGCCGTTTACACCCAGCGTCCCCAGAATATCCGAGGGGTTAGTACCCGTCACTCGACTGAAAATGTTTTGAATGCCAGCAGGATTTGCAAAATAGGCTCCGCGTCTTTCACCCACATTAAACTCAGAGAAACTGTGAAAGAGGTTAGCACCACGAGTTGCCCCTCCCTCAATCAGGTCAGCAGGAAGACCCTTTATATTAACGTTGGGCTTAACGACGGAACCTTCAGCACCTAAAGTATCATCGGGTGTAATCTGGGCTTTGGCGTAATCTCCACCAAACATAACTAACCCACCCAGCACTAAAGAAGTTCCTAATCCTAATGTCCAGCCTTGATTGCTCCCAGACATAGCACCCCTTTTCAGCCCTAGTTAAGGCTGCTTTGATTATAAAAGTATCATTACTCAAATAACTATACGGAGTTAGGCTGAAAAAATCAATGGCTTTAAAGTACAGCGGATTGCAGGTTTGTGAAGTACAGTAATCGACGTTAGGAGAAGGGGCGAAGCATTTGGGCGATAAGCTATAAATAAATAACAAGATTTTCTCACCAAATGCGAGAGCCCCTACGGGTGTACTCTATTTGCCTGCAATCTGCTGTATCAGAGAAGCGATCGCTTCTCTGAGAGTGTGCCAAATATCGCACAACAGAGCGCCCTGCTGCCGGAGCGATCGCTTCATTCCTTTAAGGCAATAAGAGCATCAACCTTGGAAGAGCGATAACCAATTCCCTACTAACACGAAAGGTGCCCACTTATAAGGATGCTTGTCATCACGAGACGCCAAAAACTTCTTTTGGATTTTTTGGATAGCTTCGGCTTTAGTTATGGTCGATTTTGGAGCGATTAACTCATTGTATAGGTCACTGATAAATATACTGGTGGATTCATCCTTCACCTGCCACAGGGTTGCCAATGTACTACGTGTTCCTGCCCGCACAGATATTCCCGCCAGCCCCAAAGTAGCACGATTGTCTCCAGCGGCTGTTTGGCAGGCACTTAGAACCAGTAATTCAATCGGAGTGGGTAAGCTCGGTTTTCTACTTCCGAGCACTTCGCTCAATTCGTTAACTTTAATCTTCTTATCCCAGGTAAGAATAAACGTTTCCTCAGGGTCAGAACTGAACTGTCCGTGAGTGGCTAGGTGAACAATAGAAAAAGGACGCGCGTTAATCTCATTTTGGAGAGCTGTACTCGTAAATTTTTTATTAAGAAGCTTCACCTCAGCTGGTATTTCCTTTAACTCCTGCTCAACATTTGGGAGTGGGGAAAAGCCTTGTGCGCTTTGGGAAAGTCCAAAAGCTAGAATTTTTAACTTTTCTTTTGACAAAGCTAATGGTTCTAGTAGCTGCGGTTCCCGACTTAGGGCTATGGCATAGTCCTCAACTAGATATTTGTTGCCATCCCAGAGGACTGCCATCGGGATATTCTGCAATGCCCCATCCAGGACAAATACCAAAGTCTTAATTTTCCTCTCTTTAAGCTGTAATTCAAACGGTTCAATTAGCCAGCTGTAGATGGGCTTTGAGCTATTCTGAATTTCTTTAATATATTTATCAAGACGCTCAGTATCTAGTAGCTGTTCTTGGAGTTTATCTACAGTTTCTTCTACTTTCCTCTGAGTCACATAAGCTGCATGGTGTTGCAGTTTTTGGTTTTTAGGCAACTTCATAATAACCTCTAATCGGTTTTCCAAAATAATTGTATAAATAACTGCCGCTGTTGAATCATGTTGGTCAACAATGTTATCTATTAGTTCGGGTTGGGCTGGCGAACAAGCTTCTTGCAAGTAATTCTCCAATTCGGCTAACTGGAGAGAAGCAAGAACTTCACGTGCTTGCATTAAATTCTTTGGACTGGGTTTCTCAGATTGCAACAGCAAATCAATGAACTCCCGGTAAACGGGTTCTACGTCATCCCGAAAGGAAAACTGAATGTCAGGATTGAGAACTGCTAAATTTTGGCGGATAGTTCCCAGGCTATTGACAGCAGCATTATACGCCGCGATCGCTCCTAACTCTCCTTCAATCTTTCCCTGTGCTTTGTGGATACGTCCTAATTGCCATTGCCATTGATAGGCAATATCCCACGCTTGAATAGACTGGCTTATTTGTATAGCTTTATCCGTAACGTCTTGAGCTTGAGGTAAATCTTTGAGCTGCTCGTACATCTGACCCAGAATCCCAAGGGCATAGGCTTCTGTCCGTTTAGATTCTAAATCTTTTGCCTGTTGGGTGAAGGCCTGAGTTTGTTGGATAGTTGTGTGAATTAAATCATCCAGTTCTGACCACAAGCTCAAGTTTGAGATTTGAGTCAAAAGTGATGAGTGCTGTGTTATTTTTACCTGAATTTGTTTGAGGCGTATCTGACTTTTCGCCAAATTAATCTGAGCGTTGACAGCGGTCAGACTAGGCGGTAAACTAACAATCAGAGCTTGAAGTTTGAATAAATCTGTAAGCTGAGGCTGAATTTTTTCGAGCCACCAAGCTTCTGCCTCTGACCATTGCTCAATCTTGAGTAACCATTGCTCGACTTCTAGTAATAGGCTTAGTTGATTGAGTTGAGCCTGAATTTTTGTAGTGGGCAATTTAGTTTTTGCTATAGCCTGGTGATAGAAATCTAATGATTTTTCTGCCTCTCCTAGAGCCGGTTGGAGCTGGCTGTTTTTGGCTTTTGTCCTTTCATATAAATTGCGTTGTGCATTGTAGGAATCTCTTGCCCAATTGCCTAAACTAAACAAAGCCTCAGCAATAGCTTCAGGAGACTCCAACTGTTGAGCGATTTCTAAGCTTTGCTGCAATACTTGCTCAGACTGCTTTAAAGGCTTTAAATTCTCTAAACCCAAACGTTTCTCTAAAGTCAGCCAGGAGGGGTCGAGGTTATTTGAATTCCCGACAACTCGAAGCAAATCGCCAAGGTTCCGAGTAGCAGTAAATTTGAGGGGGAAGTCGGATTGGTTTTCGAGGCTGATGTACGCCTGAGTCAAGGTTTTGAGTGCCTCACGGAGGAGTCCCAAGGCAGAGTAAGCTTGAGCTTGGTTAATCAGACTACCGATTTTCCCAGTTTCATCGCCCAAAGCCGTGTAGACGCTACTGGCTTGTTGCCAGGTTTTTAGAGCTGCTTCTGCTTTCCCCAAAGCCAATTGTAGATGACCTTGGGTGTTTAGGGCTTGAGCGAAGATTAGCGATCGCTCTTTTGAGTTACCGCTACTTTGTTCAGTTTGCAATCGGTTTAAACTGTCTGCGATCGCTCCCTCTGCTTCCTTCCACTTTCCCAACTGCTGAAGTGCCAGAGAAAGATACCTTAACACTCTTGCTGCTTGTCGTTCATCCCCTTGAGTCATGAAAACTGAGGCAGCTTGTTGCCAGACTGTTGCCGCCTCTGAAAACTGTCCTTTGTCGTAATAGTCTCTACCCCGTTCCACTAATTGTGCTCCATCTGTTAGAGCTTGGGTATTGGGGTTGAGGAGCGCATTCTGCGTGAGAACGGGCAATCCTCCTGTACCGAGTGAGGAGAGATTGCTCTGTATGGGCATCACTCTAGCGGAACCTAACACAATCAACAAAGTCAGGCTTGCTCCTAAAAGCCAATATCTCAGTCTTGCCATGTTCTTCCCCTGAAAGAGATATCAATACGTGCAAATTCCGCTGCGAATCCAGCAGCAAGCATCGCCAGTTTTATGCATTTTAGGGCTGAGTGTCCAACACTGAAATAGTGTTCCTCGGTCACATACATGCTGTAATTTGGAGAAATCTCGCGTATTACGTTACTTGTCTTTTGCTCAAACAACTCTTTAAGCTGGTACATCTAGATTTGCTCATACTGAGTTGCTGCTCTTAGTAGAATTTAACGAACCACTCCAGACGCAGAGGACGCTGAGGTAAGAGAAAGAGAGAGTTATACGTTTGAATGCAACTAGGTATCAACACACATCAGAGGAGAACGAATGCGCTACCTGGCATTGGCTAGTGATTATGATGGCACACTCGCCGCCAATGGTCGGGTGGATGGGGAAACTTTAGCGGCGCTTGAACGTCTGCGGGACTCTGGTCGAAAATTAATCCTGGTTACAGGGCGACAACTGGATGACCTTCTCAATGTATTCCCTCACCTCAACCTCTTTGATCATGTTGTAGCCGAAAATGGGGCCTTGCTCTACCAACCCGCAACACAGGAGGAGAAGACGCTGGGTGAACCTCCACCAGAGGAGTTTGTTACGGCGCTGCACGAGCGAGGTGTTGAACCCGTGTCTGTGGGACGGGTGATTGTTGCCACCTGGCATCCTCACGAGAAGGCGGTGTTAGAGGTAATCCGCGACTTGGGACTTGAATGGCAAGTAATCTTGAACAAAGACGCTGTGATGGTGCTTCCCTCAGGCGTAAACAAAGCAACTGGACTCAGTGTTGCCCTGAGCGAATTAGGATTATCGCCGCACAACACCGTTGGTGTAGGGGATGCTGAGAATGACCAAGACTTCCTCAACTTGTGTGGATGCGCGATCGCTGTTGCCAATGCCCTTCCCCTGCTCAAAGCATGTGCTGATTTCGTCACAAAAGGCGATCGCGGTGCTGGCGTTGTTGAACTCATTGACAAGCTGATTGCCTCGGATTTAGAAGAATATCGCGGCTATCGGTTTTAGGATTAAATTAGCCAGGGTAAGCTACCCCTCATCCATTCAGGGTTGATAAGTGTGTCAAGTTCACGATTACAAAAGCGATCGCTGACCTCTAAAACCAGGAAGCCTTTACCACAAAAAGCGCATCCCCTCAAGCGTCTAATCGATTACGGGCACAACTATCGTGTCCGAATTTGGCAGGCGATCGCTTGCTCGATCCTCAATAAAATCTTTGACCTTGCCCCACCCGCCTTAATCGGTGCAGCGGTGGATGTGGTGGTGAAGCAAGAGGATTCACTGATTGCTCAATGGGGAGTCAAAGATGTCTTCAGTCAACTCTTGATACTTACCTTCCTCAGCTTCATCATTTGGGGACTGGAATCGATCTTTGAGTATGCCTATGCTTTGCTTTGGCGGAATCTGGCTCAGACGATTCAACACGATTTGCGCCTCGATGCCTATAGCCATCTGCAAGAACTGGAACTGGCTTATTTTGAAGAGCGCAGCACCGGCGGTATGATGTCTATCCTCAGTGATGACATCAATCAACTGGAGCGCTTTTTAGATCGTGGCGCTAATGAGGTACTCCAGGTAGCGACAACGGTGGTGATTATTGGGAGCGCTTTCTTTATCCTCGCTCCCAGTGTGGCTTGGATGGCGATGCTGCCGATGCCGTTTATCCTCTGGGGTTCGATTGCCTTTCAACGTCGCCTTGCCCCTCGTTATGCCGATGTGCGTGAGAAGGTGAGTCTGCTCAATGGGCAGTTGGCGAATAATCTCACGGGCATCACAACAATCAAAAGCTTTACCGCAGAAGAGTATGAGGTAGGGCGAATTGCCGTAGAAAGTCAGGCTTATCGGCAAAGTAACCGTCGTGCGATCGCCCTGAGTGCGGCATTCGTACCCTTGATTCGGATTATCATCTTGTTGGGTTTCACGGCAACTCTGCTTTATGGGGGTATGGAAGCGGTTGCCGGAACGATGTCGGTTGGGACTTATAGTGTGTTGGTGTTCCTGACACAGCGGTTGCTTTGGCCTTTAACCCGTTTAGGAGAAACTCTCGACCAATATCAACGGGCAATGGCTTCTACTAATCGAGTGATGAATCTATTGGATACTCCGATAGAAATGCACTCAGGAGACACGCCGTTGCCAGTTGCTAAGGTGCAAGGGCGTTTGGAACTGCGGGATGTTACCTTTGCCTACAACGGGCGCACTCCAGTGATTCAGAATCTTTCCCTGGATATTCCTGCCGGGAAAACGATCGCAATTGTTGGTTCCACAGGTTCTGGCAAAAGTACTTTGGTTAAGCTCTTATTGAGATTATATGAAGTACAAGGGGGTACTATTACCCTTGACGGCATTGAACTGCGGGAACTAAAGCTGAAGGATTTGCGCTCCTGCATTGGCTTGGTTAGCCAGGATGTTTTCTTATTTCATGGCACGGTGACGGAGAACATTGCCTATGGGAGTTTTGAAGCCACCCGTGAAGAAATAATTGCAGCCGCGAAGATTGGTGAAGCCCATGACTTTATCATGCAACTTCCACAAGGCTATGAGACGATTGTGGGTGAGCGTGGGCAGAAATTGTCGGGTGGGCAAAGGCAGCGGATTGCGATCGCACGGGCGGTTTTGAAGAACCCACCAATTCTGATTCTCGATGAGGCGACTTCCGCAGTGGATAATGAGACGGAAGCAGCAATTGGGCGATCGCTGGAGAAGATTACGGTGGATCGGACGACGATTGCGATCGCTCATCGTCTTTCCACGGTACGCAATGCCGATTGTATCTATGTGATGGAACACGGCAAATTAGTAGAGCAAGGGCGGCATGAAGAACTGCTGGAGCAACAGAGGATTTATGCTAGCCTCTGGCGCGTGCAGTCGGGTATAAAATGAGATGCGCTTGGCAAAGACGGAAGTTAGACAATGATAATGTTCGGTAAACCCCAGCCGGAAAAGGCAGAAGATCAGTGGAAACACCAGCTCGATCAGTTCGTTAAAGAGAATAAGCAAGAACTAGCAGCACTGTCTTGGGGGCTATTTCTGGAACAGGGAGAAAGCGAGGATACTCTAGGAATTGATCTCGAACCGACAGCGCATTTTGTCTATTGTCCGAAAAAGGCGATCGAGGAACTAAATCACAAAGCCAAAAACCAGCTTCAGGAAATCTTGGGAGTCGTGGATGCTCATAAACCTGAGCAGGAAGTTCTCATTATTGGAATTGGCAATGACCAGATCAAGTTGATTCAGTTTGAACCGGAACCCCCACCCCCTACGTGCTTTGAGCAAGTTGGTAAGGATGTCGATACATTATTAGCGCAGCTAGAGCAGCGTCTGAGCGAAGAGCTAGGAACTGGAGGCCAAATACAATAAATAAAAAGAATCAAAAGAGCCTACTTCGTATTAGTGTCCTCTAGTCTATGTTTCCGCTTAAATACCCCGTTCCTCAAACTGACCCGCCCTTGTCGCCAAGAGAAACCCTGCCCTCCATGTATGATCTACCCAGCGAAGATCCGGAGGAACCTGGTTTGCCCGATGAATTCCATGACTTGCAACCGCAATTATTAAACTTTACGTTTTGCCCGCCACACTATCCTGCTTCGCAAGTCTTCAGTGCCAGCGACATGAACCTTTACTATGACGTGCGTCATGCTCAATGGTACAAGCGACCGGATTGGTTTGGCGTTGTGGGCGTACCCCGACTTTATGATGAAGTCGATATGCGTCTTTCTTACGTGGTTTGGCAAGAGGGTGTGAACCCTTATGTGATTGTGGAATTGCTTTCTCCAGGTACAGAGAAAGAAGATTTAGGGGAAAATGACGAGGAAAAGTTGCCACCTGAGTCTGAGGAAGTTGCGGAGAATGGGCAAGCGATTGAGCCTCAGAGTGAGGAGAAACCACCGCGAAAATGGAAGGTTTACGAGCAGATTCTACGCATTCCTTACTATGTAGTTTTTAGTCGTTATACCAATCAGCTACGAGCGTTTAAACAGGAGGGGGCACACTACCAAGAGCTAGAGTTACACCAGCCACGAGTATGGATGCCTGAGTTAGAGTTAGGCTTGGGGTTGTGGCAAGGTGACTATCAAGGAATTGAGCGTTTGTGGTTGCGTTGGTATGACGCTCAAGGCAACTGGATTCTCACTGAAGCGGAACAGGAACGCCAGCGAGCCGAACAAGCGGAATCTAGGGCACAAGAAGCGGAATCTAGGGCACAAGAAGCGGAAGCTAGATTAGAGTCTTTGATGCAAAGACTTCGGGAATCGGGACTTGATCCTGATGAGTTGTTGGACACTCAGAGTTGAATTGAGGGGAATAGAGCGATCGCTTCCCGTGCTTACTCTGTCCGAGATCAGGGCAACCACGGAGAAATTACCTCAAGGTATTTAGGGTTCACCATAGAGTTGCAAGGCTTCCCGCAATTCCTCTGGGATGGGTGTTGGCACTAGCTTGTCTCCGTCTCGTCGCATACAAGCAGCTTGTTGTTCACCCTTGGCGACTAGTTCCTCACCTTTATCTGTAACTCGCCAGTATTCAAAGAGCATAGTGATCCGATTTTGCGTGAGTGAATCGAGGCGCATTCGGATCGCTACTTTATCGAAGGCGTAAAGTTCTGCGAAGTAATCACAAGAGACTCGGACGGTGGCAAGAGCGAGTCCCCCAGAGAGTTCTTGAATAATCTCAGGGGCATGATCTCGTAGGAACATTTCCCGGCATCGCCCTTGCCAACGAACGTAGTTAGCGTAGTAGACATTACCTACCAGATTCGTTTCTTCAAAGCTGACGATATGGTGGTATTCGTAGGCTTTCATTCGTGATAATTAAGGGTTCACTGTTTAGTTTTAAGTGGAGAAGGTCTTACCTGTGGGCGGGAAACGATGATAATACAAGGCAACCAGCATGGGAATGAGAACAATTAAGTTGTAGAACAAATGGAGTTCAATGCGAGGTAACCAAGGTTGACCTGCAAACGGTTTACTGCTAAAGTTTTGAGCCATCAGTTGAGCAATACTGACAGGTGCAGCAAAGTCATAGAAGTTGTCATGAATTAAAGCTTGACCCAGCAGTAAAGCGTGTTCGATGTGATGCCAAAATTGAATGGCAAAGGCAGTATCCCACCAAATTCTCGCTTGTCCGACTACAGCGGGACGCAGCAGCGCTAGACCAACTAACATAAATAGGGCATGTCCGTAGTGCAGCCATTCAGTTTTCATCATCCAGGGGTAGAATAATCCCAAGATGCCCATACATTCAGGTCTTTTCCAACCGAGTACCCAAAGTTGAAACACTTGGGTAAGATGTTCGGCTAAATGAGTCACAATCACAATCATAAAGATTTGCATGGCAAGTTTATGCCAGCGTCCGTTGAGGGTGTGACTGAGGGCATGAAAGGCGTTTATGAGGGGGTTGTTTGAGTAATTTCTGGTAATAATCATGGTTAATTTCTTCTATGGGAAAGTAAAAAGATCAGGACTTACGGGTAGACGCTACATCTGGTAGGGGCACGATACCAAAGCCCCTACTGTACTAGGTTCTTTTTAGGCATCTTCTTCACTAAAACTCCAAATACCAACGGTGGCTCAACGTCGCGCACTGAAACCACAAAAGATACAATTGCACTCTCTCCCGATGCCAGTACAATCACACCATCAGCCGTACTTTCAACCAGCACCAAGGGGGCATTCACCATCGCGCCAGCTTTCTTTAAACATTCACTCGCACTCCAAATACGGGTGGCGGCAATATCTAGAGTTTCAGTTGTTTCTTGAGCAATTACACCTGCAAGGGCAAATCTCTCGGTCAAGAGCAAGTCTTGCCATACAGTAGCTGTTCGTGGCACAACAGGCTCAATATCACAGCCAATAGGATTTAAACCCGCGCAAGCTATTGTTATATCGCCAGCGTGGGCGACAGATATCGCTTGACCGTTTGCTACTTCGGGTTTGCCATCTGGACGCCTGGAAACGGAGATAGTTGAACCAAGGGCTTGGTGAATGGCGCGATCGCTCCTCACTCGACGTTCAACGGTGGTATCCTGAACTACAGCGACTCCCAGCTTGGCTTCAGGAATGAGTTCCTTGACACGGCGCTCAATATAGGGTATGAGCAGAGGTACTGCCCAAGTATCTGGGATGACTGGATTAACTCGCCGCAGTTGCAATCCTTGCCAGCGTTCGAGCAGTTGACCCTCTGTGCCGATAACCTCTAAGTCATAAATAAAGGTATCGCCGTGTTGTACTCTCTCGGTGGCGTGTAAGAACCAAGTGTCTGTTGATGGTGCTGAACTCAGTACTAGTTGTTCTACGCCAATTGGCAATAAGGTGGCATGGGGAATACAAGCTTGGATGGCGTGGATAAGGGCATCTCTGGCACCTGGGTCACCGAGGACTAGTTTTGAGGGTAAGTAGCGACCAAACCAGTTGGTCTGGGTATTTGACTCGATTTCGGCACAGCATTCTTTTGCCTGGAGTTTGCGGTAGTTACGGAGGCGTTGGAATCGCCCTTGATGGAAGAGGATGCTGCTGTAGAGGTCGCGTTGGGGGTTAATCAGAAGTGGGGAATGGGGAATGGGGAATGGGGAATGGGGAGTTAAATCGGCTGTCCTATTGAATTGGCAGATTCCTTGGAAGTGGTCTAAACCAAAGGCGGTTTGTTCACTGCGGAGAACGACTTCAACTTGGTTGGAGTTGCGGACTAGGGCGGCGATGCGGATGGTTAGGGGAGTCTTGTTGGGAACGACTACGGGACGGTTGAATTTCACATCTTGGAACGCTGGGAGTAACTCAGTACCTGCAACTGCCATTGCTACCTGTGCCATAGCTTCAAGACCGATAACCGCTGGCAGGAGTTGTTCGCCTTGGACTTGGTGGTCTTTGAGATAGGGGTCTGTGTCCGATGAAAGTTCTACATCAACCACCAGTTCTACACCTGGAATGTAAACTCTAGGACGTTCTAGGAAGCGGCGGAAGGGAAGTTCGGGTTTTTCCAGCTTTAGGGTGGGTGCTTCGCCAAAGCGACCCGTGACAACGACAGAGTTGGGAATTAATTGTTGAGTTTCTAGGCATTGAGTAATCAGATTGTGCAAAATGGCAACACCCGTATCTGGAGGAATGGGGGTAATTCCTTGCTGCATTAGGGTATCGATGCGTCCCAAGCGTTCACCCATACCAACACCCGACCAGACTGACCACTCGACTGTTAAGCAGTGACAGTTGGGATACTGTTTGCCAAAGTCTTCGGTGAGGTGAGATAGCCATTCATTGGCGAGGGCGTAATCGGCTTCACCTGGTAATCCTGTGCGGGCGATAATTGAGCCGAAAGTGACTAATAGTTTGAGTTGATGGGGGTTAACGGCTGCTAGGACATTACGCAGTCCTTGAACTTTGGGGGCGAGGGTGCGGTGTAGGGCTTTTTCATCTAGGGACGTGAGGAGTTTCGGAACGTTAGTCCCAGCGCCATGTAAGATAGCGGTAATTGTGCCAAGTTCTGCTTCTATTTTTGCGATCGCTTCCCGCAGGGCTGACCCATCGGTGACATCCGTGGCTATGTAGTGGAACTGGATACCTGCTGCGGTTAGTCTTTGCAAATTAGCCGCCAGTTCGGCATCGGTATCGGGGTTTGATCTGCCGAGGAGTGCTAACCGTATCCCGGTTTCCTTGGCTAGGGATAGGGCGCTTTCGGCGGCAATTCCTTTCCCACCCCCTGTGACTAATAACAGGTCATCTGAGTTTAGGTGTTTGATTTTAGAGGTTTGATCGGGAAGAGTCAGCAACCGCAAGACGGGTTCGTATCGGACTCCCGAGGTGTTATAGTGTGCCTCAACGTAACCCACAGCAGCTTTCGCTTCAGCCAATACCCAGTCTGTAGAGAGGTTCCATGCATCTTTACCTAAATCCACGGGTAGGTTAATGACGCAGGTGGTTAGGTTGGGGGTTTCCTGCTGTAGGGTGCGAACGAATGCTGCGCCGCCGCCTTCCTGTTGGACTAGGATGAAGCGAGTTGCTTGGTTTTGACGTGATAGACCTCTCCCCCCTAACCCCCCTCTCCTAAGAGGCGAGGGGGGAACAATGAAATCATCTAGGTTTTGCTCCCCTCTCCTGGTAGGAGAGGGGTTGGGGGAGAGGTTTTCTTGTGAGTTATCAAACTCAGATTGGTTTTGTGCCAGGACAGCTTTAGCACCGGATAGCAGTAAGTTTAAATGCCGTTCATCCGGGTTAGGGGGTAGGCAGATAATGACACCACCACCGCCTCCCCACTGGTTGAAGGCTTCCTGTAAGGATAGGGCGAAGGGATAATCACTTGGAGCAAATACCTGCCATTCACCCTTGGTGGAAGTAGATGGGGGAATTCGACGGGGTAGGGGATGTTCAACGAGTTCGACGGTAAAGGTTCTAATCCAAGCATCAACCCCTGATGGGAGTTGTTTATCGTTCTTAACAAATTGCGAGTTCCCTGTACTTGCCAGTTCCTCTAATGCTTGAACCACTTCAGCGATTGTGGCATTGGCATAGTCGGTGGGTGCGGTGGGGGGAGATAAATTTAGATGGCGAGAGGCTTCGGCTACTAATTGACTGACGGTAATTGAGTTGAGATGTAAATCACTTAATAGGTGGCTGTTATTTTTAATGGCAGTAACGGGGAGTTCTGCACGTTGGGCTACGAGTTGGCGGACGATATCGAGGACTGAACCTGTATGGAGTGCGGGAGTGGGGCTAATACTCCCCTCTCCTTGCTCCGAAAGGGTTGGGGGAGAGGTAGTGGGAGTGTGAATTGGGCGGTTGGTTGGCGGGTTTTCGCGATAACTTGATGAACGCGCATCGCCCCTACGGTTGTAATGTTCACAAGGATTAGTAAAGAACCGAGGTTGCCAATTTAGATTGAAGGGTTTGGTATATCTCTCGCTAAATAAGGCGTTGGCGTTAATCGGTGTTCCCAATGCAAAGGCGACTCCTACGGTTTGCAGTAATTCTTTCAAAGATGAACCGCCTGCATCGAGGGGGAAAATTGGGGTCTTGACAAAATCGCTAACTAACCCACTCAAGACTTGACCAGGCCCAACTTCAATCCATAAATCAACAGTCTGAGACGCTTGAGTAACGGCATCGATGAACCGAACAGGGGAGGTAATCTGAGAACAGAGGAGCGATCGCAAATCGGTATCGGGGGTAATTACGGTTCCGGTTACGGTTGAGACAACTGGACGCTGGAGGGGATGTAACGTTTCTGTCGCCAGATGCTTTGCCAGGGGTTCGGTGGCGGCGGCGACGAGGGGAGAGTGGAAGGCGTGGGAGACGGGTAAGGTTGTGGCTTTGAGTCCCTGATGGTGGGCGCGATGGATTACAGTGGTAACGGCATGGGCTTCGCCGGAAATAACGGTTTGTCGGGGTGAATTGAATCCGGCGATCGCAACCTGTTTCCCTGTTAATAAAGCAGTGACGGTGGCGCGATCGGCACGGATACTTGCCATTGTCCCAGAAGGATGTCCCAACTCTGCCATCGCTTTACCGCGCACTTTGGCAATTCGCAATAGCGTCGCGGTATCGAAGGCTTTACCCCAATGCAAGGCGCACAGTTCGCCTAAACTCTGTCCCACTGCAATAGTGCCGTTAATGCCAAAGTTGTCTAAGGTTTGTAACCCGGCGATTGAGGCGGTGACAATTGCCGGTTGAGCGATCGCGGTGTTGGTGCTATCCTCTCCGACAGGTAGGTTAGCTTGTTCGTACAATTGCTGCACCCATGAGAAACGACGACGCCAAATTCCACCTGTCAGATAGGTGGGGGATGCTTGTCCAGGGAAGAGGAAGCCGATACGAGGTGGGGTAGTTCCTGCACCGAGGAATAGTCCGAGTTTTCTATCCAGTCGATGGGTTACGCCTTGTTGCAACCAAGAGTTGAGGGTTTCCAGGCGAGTGGTGAGTTCTTGGGGACTGGATGCGACAATAGCAACTCGGATGAAACTATGTTGTAGGGTTTTTGCCAGTTGGGTTGCTAAGTCGGAAACTTCGGCGTAGGAAAGTTTGGGGGTTAGGGTTAAGAGATGGTTGATTTGCTGTTGGAGATTTTCTGTATTGGTAGCACCGAGTAGCAGCAATTCAGCATCTTGGGCAGAGGATAGGGTAGAGACGTTCCATGGAATGTCTTTACATTCTTGTGCCTTTCCTTCTGCCCTCTGCCCTCTGCCCTCTGCCTTACAGTCCGGACTTGATATAACCCCTTCGAGAACGATATGGGCGTTAATCCCGCCAAATCCCATAGCGCTAACACCTGCTCTGAGGGGATAATTACTGTGCCAAGGTTCGCTTTGTTTGAGGACTCGTAGGGCTGGATTTTCACGGGTTAATTCGGGATGGGGGTGTTCGCAGCCTGTGGTGGGGGGGATGATTTGGCTGTAGACTGCCATTGTCGCCTTAATCAATCCGGCAATTCCGGCGGCAGCTTTCGTATGTCCGATATTCGCTTTGATGGAACCAATTGCAGCGGGAGTGGGGAATGGGGAATGGGTGTGGTCAAAGTCAGTTGGGGGAGTTGAGGGAGTTGGGGGAGTTGGGGGAGAAAATACTTCCCAATCTTCCCAATCTTCCCCACCTTCCCTACCTTCACCAGCAGAAAAACAACCAACCACTGATGACCGCACCCATGGGGAATGGGTACTGTCCCTCTTGCTTTCCTGGATGGCGCGGGAGAGTGCTTTGAGTTCGGTGGTGTCGCCGACGCTGGTTCCGGTGCCGTGTCCCTCGAAGTAGGCTACGGTATGGGGATTGAAGTCTGCTTTACGATAGGCACGCTGTAAGGCTAAAAGTTGACCTTCCACTTCCGGGCGAGTGATACCACCACTGCCATCGGAGGAAATGCCCCAGCCTCGGATTGTGGCATAAATTCGGCGGGATTGAGCGATCGCGTCTTCGTAGCGCATGAGTACCACAAAGCCGCAGCCTTCGCCGGGTAAGAAACCCGCAGAATGGGTATCGTAAATCCGCATTTTATCGGGGGTTAATGCCCCCGTTTTGGCAAATCCTACCAGTTCAAAGGGGTCGAGACTTAAATCCACACCCCCGGCGATGGCTACGTCTAAATCGCCTGCCACCAGTGCCGAACAAGCATGGGCAACGGCGAGTAGAGAGGAACTACAGGCACCATCTAGGGTATAGCCGCCGCCTTTGAGGTTGAAATAATTGCAGATGCGTCCGGCGATGGTGTTGGATAAACCCCCGGCGAGGGTTTCTTCGCCGACTTCGGGGAAAGGGGCTTTATACTGGGTTTCTAAACGGGTGAGAAAGCGATCGCGTTGTTCGGTTGTCCAATCTTGTTTGATTAACTCGGCTTCAACAATTCGGCGCACGTATTGCCAGCGCAACCGCATCACATTTGCCCTGGAGAACTCCCCGGTGAGGGTATTGCCGACGAGTACCCCTGTCCTCTCGTGGGGTAAATCTTCGCCGTTGAGAAAACCTGCATCACTTAAGGCTTTAGCGGCAATATCGAGGGCTAACCAGTGGGTTAAATCTGTTGAATTAAAGGTACTGTTGGGGACACAAAAGCCCACGCGGTCAAATTCGTAACCTTCAATGACTGCGGCTTGTGTTATGTAAGTGCGATCGGGGGTAGTGGGTTCAGGGGAGAAATAGTCGCTTAAGTTAAGGCGTTCTGGGGGGAGTTGGCGAAATGCTTGACGCTGGGCAAGGATATTTTCCCACAACTCGACGGGTGAGTGAGCGTCGGGATACTGGCAAGCCATGCCGACAATCGCAATAGCGGAGTTCATGATTTTGTCATTGGTGGCAACGGATTTGGGAATGGATGTAGCGCCTGGGCAACGTATTCAGATTTCCCCTACCGTTACAGGCGTAGACATAGAGACTCTCGAAGCCGCAATTTTGACAGTCCAAGCTTGGGCGTACATTGCTAAACCTCTAAGTAAACAAACTGCTGTTAGGGAGAAGAAAAAGCCAAATACGATATGGGAAAGCATTAGTACGCCATAACCAGTAGCAACGGCTAATCCAAATAGCACTTGGTCTTTGGGGGCAATAGGACTGGTTCCTGGGTCAGTCACCATATAAAAGGTAAACAGAACAAATGCGACGCTGGTTATTGGCATTAATGCGGCGGTAATCGGTGTGCCAAAGATTAAACTTCTGATTAAGGCTTGGAAAATAAAACCACCCACCCAAGCGGCAATTAGGGGCAAGCGATGGGTAAATTTAGCGTTGAGAAATGTGCCGGAAATCACGATAATTCCGGGTAAAATCCAATCGGCTGCACCGTCAAGGTTTTCGGTGAATTGGTAAGGGGGTGCAATGCCCACCCAAGGGAAGAGTAAGAGGGTGAGGGTAATGCCGAAGTTGGAAGGATTGAAAAAATGGCGGGAACAATTGCCGATGGGGGCGTGAAAAATCGCTTTTGAATTAATAGCAACCGCCGTGGCAAAGGCAATGGGCAATAGTTGGTCGTTGGCATAGAGTAACATGGCAACGGCTAACCCGGTAATATGGGCGGGGAGAAGGAAATCAATGAGTTGTTGAAGTCCGCCAGCGAAATGAGAGGGACGCTGGTTAAGTTTGGCGTCAATCAATTCGAGAATTAATTCGGTGCTGTAAGCGGTAAATAGGGCAATTAATGGCTGCGCCCAGGATTGCTCGAAGCCTAAAACTGTATGTCCTAATAAATTGAGGAAGGTAATGGCGATCGCGAAGCGACGTAGTCCGGCGAGGCGGGTTGATTTATACCAGGTGTTATTTGAAATCATCCTAATTATTGATGAAAGAATTGGGAATGTAAATTAAGGACTTTAAACTTGGGAAATGTTGGAAATTTGGGGATAATCAGCCTTTTACTTTTGCCGAATCACCCAGCACAACCGTATGCCAACCCGGTGATAACAACAAACGTTCGGCCTGCACCTGACCTTTTCGATCTCGCCAGTTCAAATCCACTTGCAGCGGGGTATTTTCACGGATTTGACCTAATCCAAAATGCAGGTCAGGACTCCGTGCGCCGGAATGACCATTTCCCCCATCTACTTGGGCGACTAATTGCCGTCCATCGGGTAAGTGAACTGTCGCTGCTGCACCAATGGCAGGGGTGGCAACGTCTCGCAATAATTGCAATCCTAAAAATGCTCCAGGTTGCTGACTCTCATTGCGATAGAAATAGGAGGTTTCCCATTGATTCGCTATGGCAAAATCCAAATCTCCATCCCCATCCACATCAGCGGTAGCAATTCCCCGCGTAACTTGGGGTTTATCCAGTCCCAAATCTTGGGCTAAATCGTAATACCGATTATTAGACGCCTGGACAAAGAAGGGGTTATGCTGATGACCACTTAAATCATCTCCCGGTTGGAAGCGGAACCAACTATTGGGATGACTTAAAAGTTGGTCATTCCCCATTGCCAACTCATGTAATTCGGGCCAGCGGTTAATTTCCCCTTTGGCAAAACCCGTTGCTTGGAGTGCTTCTAGACTCCCGTTATTATCAAAATCCCCAAACTTGGTTTCCCAACCCCAACCACTACGAGATAAACCAAGCGATTCACTGCGGTCAATATAAGGGGCAATACCCTTATTCATCTTATCAGTATCCCCCGTACTTGTAAATAGAAAATGACTTTCTTCCAGGGCATATTCCGCAGCAATATTACTCACATAAATATCCAGTAGTCCATCCCGATTGATATCCCCAAAATCGACCCCCATCCCTTTAAAGGAATCATGACCTAAGACTTTAGAATTCGGCGTTGTTAAGGTTTTCTCACCTTCCAATCGGGCAAATTGTAATTTTCCGGGTAAAGAACGATTATGCAGGAGTCGGTCAGGTCCAAAATCATTGGCAAAATAAAGTTCAGGTAATAAGTCCCCATCCAAATCTGCTGCCCCTGCTGCCAACGTCCAACCGTGGGCAGTGAGTTCATCAAATACTCTCTCAACCTCCTCAAACTGCACCGTCGGTTTATCTCCCCCAGTCGCCCCCATCCAACGCAGGATACGATTTCGCCCCCCGTTATCAGCGCGAGTCATCGAATGCTGCATCGACTCAACACCCGTGGCATTCACATCCAGAATTTGGGCACCATCCTGAAAGTAGTTCCCAATCACGATGTCGTTATGCCCATCCCCATCCAAATCAGCCAAAGTAGCCGCGTTGGTGTACCATCGTTCCTGCCCTGGTACAGTCTCTTGCTGAATGTAACTGTTACTCGTCATTGGCAATTGGGGATTAGAAGGATTTATTCCCATTTCCCCGTTACGCAAAAAAGCAATTGGCGTCCGTCCCCAGTAATAAACCAGGACATCCATCAACCCATCTTCATTCAAATCCCCCGGCAAACACCCCATCGGTGCCATCGTCGAGGCATCATAACGTAAAGATGGTTCTAACCCAAATGCATCATACCGCTGCGGCGTCCCCGGTACTGGTGCAACAATCACTAGATCCGTGCGCGTATCCACATAACAAACATCATTGGATAACCCATCCCCATCCAAATCATTCAACGCCACCGCCGCACCCACCGCAGAAATCCAGGCAGAGTGACGTTCCAAACTGGGATGAACGGATCGCACATATTTCCGGGGATGTCCAGTTAATTCTGGCAAGGGTAAGGATGTGAAGTTAAAGCCAGATGCCAGAACATCCCGTTCCGTTGCGGATAAAGCGGGCAGGCGGGTGAACCAAAATAATCCTAGAATTACAACAATTGCGACTAACCGCTTGGCATGACCCTTAATGAAATTTGCCACAATCCTCATCCGTTGAACCCCAATAATGCAAATTGATCCTGAATTCGTATCTGCCAGACTTCATAAGCAGATACCTCTTTCCCTTGTTTCCCCTTCAAACTAGGGGGAGAAGCAAGAGGCAAATCCTTTAGGGCAGTATCTGTGATTTCAGCCGCTTTATCCGCAGACATCCCGCACAACACCTGACACGCCATGTCTGTATGTGCAGTTAAATTACCCGCCCTCAACCGCGCCTTTGCCGCAAACGCCGCGCCCTGTGCCAACTGTGGCTGATAGTCTCCAGCTTCTACCTGTAAGGTTTTAATGGCATCACTTTCTACCCCTCCGGCATAAGCACAAGCCAAACCAATACCACTCCACAAGTCTGCCCGTCTGACTGGATGAAAGTTCCGAATTGTATGGGGAATGCGAGTAACATCTGCCCCCTTGACAAACCAGATGCTGCGACCTAATCCTTGGTCAAATACCCGACTGGCATAACCCGAAAATCCTTTGGGACTAGCTTGACGATCTCCATAATCTCGCCAGTAAAAGTAACCTTGGTGAAAGCCATACCCATCAATCGCTAGCCAACTTAGCAATGGGTCAAGTTTTGTCAAATAATGGTGGGTAGACCAAGGGAATCGTGCCAGCGCCCAACCTACACCGACGTGTACCATATACACATGATCTGCCCCAGCACCTGAGAGAAAGTTTTGCACTCGATTCCGCTTCCAAGGTGTGAGTCCATCCAGCAGTGCTAAACCCATAGCCGCACCCTCAAAGGCAAACCCACACCACTCAGCCTCAACTGCATTGAGTTGGGGGACAAGGACTTCGGGTCGGTCATCTCTAATGGCAGCATGGTAGCCTTGCAAAAAAGTACAACCAATTTGTTCTAAGCGCTGCTGGGCATTAGCCTCGCTACCTTGAAACCCCCGTCGGACAAAGGTTGCTTCCTCTGGGGAAATACTGAACAGACGCTGACGAAAGGATTGATTGAGGGTTAGCGGTTTTGTGGGCGATCGCAACGAAGAATTTAGATCAATTTTGGATTTGCGATTTGGGTCTTTTAATTTCGTTAACGTTTGAAGCATAAAACTTGTTTGCTGTTGTTCTAAATGGCGTGTGCCTGGGAGATAGAACCTCCTACTGTTACTGGAAACAAGGCAACGCCATCAAGCTTCATTTCTGCCTGTATAATCGCACGTTGATTTGAGCTGACTAAGGCACAGATAAAAGGGCGCTCAGACTGAATGCTGCTGTCACTATTCAATATTAGGGATGGCGTTTCTGCCTAGTGTTTTTAATGTCAATAAAATTGACACGCTCTTTGTCTTTGAGAAAAAACTGTTGATTTCGTCGATTCTAAGTGTTTTTTGGTAGCTTCCAAAACATAGTTACTAATATTTTTTTTATTTAACAAATTTTAAAATAAAATTAGGTTTACAACTGGACGAAAACAAACTTTTGAAGAATTAACATTATTAAACATAATTGAAACAATTTTCAAGAATTAAGTTAAATATAATGTCTGAGCGCTTGTAAAACTTTTTGGTCTCATGAATCTGGTAGAATCCATTAGGAAAAAATAAACCGCTCTCTACGGTTATTATTCCCAAATCTAAGATCATTAAATGGAGATTGCCATGGTATTAGGTATAGGTGGCTTATTGCCCCGTGTCGGTCTGGAGATTCCGTGCAGTTGTTACGCGCTCAATGTGCCTCTACAGGTGAACGTCCTCGGACTCATTACACTGGACTTCAAGGGAGGGATCACGGTGCGAGTAGAGGGGAACCTCGCCGAAGGTCTCGGCGGTGTCCGGCTAAGGGTAATCGGTCACGAGACTTCGGCTAATAGTCCTGTACTCGGCACGGTTACCATCAGTCAGTCCGATATCGACGTGACGCCGCTCAGCCTGCTCCAACTCACCAAGACTCTACCGCCGACCTTCCGGCAGATAATGTTTCTGGATTTCACAGTGACGATCGAGAAGCCGCCGGGTGGCGGCCCGCCCTTGGTGCTGTCGAACACTAAGACGGCACAGCTACTCAACAACAAGCTCACGCAGTTTCCGCCGCAGGGTGCTGTATACCAGTTACAGGAACCTGTTGACCTCTCGCCTGTCGATGCGCCAGACCAGGTCGTCGCCACGCTCCAACAGTTCCCCGTCACAGTGACGCATAACCCGTAACAAGTTGGTCTGGGGGCTGTCGCCGTGGACTAAACAGAAACCAGTGCGGGCGAGACATGGGCGCTCGTACTCAACTTAACGATAGTCACCAACGGCGCAGCTCAACCACCCCGGCGTTAAGCCCCTCAAGTCAGAGTAATCTGTGGATCGTCGAGTTATGAATAATAACAAACCACTCCAGGCACAGAGAACTCAGAGAAAGAGGAAAGAGAGAATTTCACGAATCATTTAGACTGGCTATAGCGTTTCTCATGTAACTGAGGTACACCAAGATTTTGTATATCAAGCCTTTGGGTTTTGAGGATGTACCTCACCAGATCGAGAAACGCTATATTGTCTTTCAAACGTTCAACCCATTAGTTAAAATTCCCAATCACGACAGAGTTTCTCAGTGGGGCCGTTCGGGTGTACCGCACAGGTTAAGCCATCTCTACCGTAATAATATCGACAGACCTTGCAAGGTTTAGTTTGCTCTAACTTTTCAAGCATTGTATCCCAGCT
>CBDTXL010000012.1:0-37588 GCA_965364435.1 uncultured bacterium | reverse complement strand
CCAGAAATACCCTAATGGTGTTCCTGCCAATCTGGAGGAGGGACGTGAGGACTTTTCTCGGTCTGTGCAGGGTCGCTTGCCTGGTCAAAGTTGATACTTCAATACAGTTAAAAAATGGGTGGCGATACCATACCTCATAGATAGCTTGCGAGCACTATCACGACAAGCCAGAGAAGTGTTTATAGCGGTTTGCAGATGGATGAGGTACAGCCAAAATTTAGGATGTTCTCGCTAGGTATATCTGAGTTTGCGGATGCGATTGAGAGTAGCTCGGCGTTCAGCTGTGTTCATATGATTCCTAGTTCCTAGGATGAATGGTGACACAGCAGACCAGCCAAGTCTTATATCTGGAGAATGAAGAAGAAGGTGGGTGTAATTAAACGTATAAACGTAGGTTGAGGCTGTCGCGATTCCTTTTCGTGTCAGGTTTCAAGAGTCTGATCTGAGATTTTTCAAATACGCTTTTAAGTCTGTACAGCAAATTTGTCTGGGTCAATTCCCCAGTTCACCCAAGCAATTGCTCGACGAGTGGGATCAAAGCGGCTATCAGTGCCAGAGTTTCGTCTGGTATTTGGACAATTGACTCAGGCCCATAGTGACCCTCAAGCCAATTGAGTGTTCTCCAATCACGTTGCAACGGCATTGTGCTATCTCTCTGTTGTTGTATACTCAGTCGTATCCATTGCCGCCGAATTAAATAAGCCTGCCTTCGATCCTCAGCTGATTCAGGACAGATTAAGGAAAGATTGCCCACTGGCAGGACTAGCTGACAATCCCGATCAATGACTCCTCCTACCGCTGAGCCTGGTCCTGCCAATTCAGCGTGATAGGGCTTAATTAGAATTAAGCCATTCCTATGCTGACGATTGACTATTAGCAAGTCATCTCTGAAAGGAGGAAGCAGAAGCATACTTTAGTACAAAGTGTTTCAGTTGAGAAGGCATATGTACTTCAATTCTTAAGTGTGAACGACACCACAGCTTTTTGCTCAGGGCGGAGGTAAGCTCTTCAATCTTGGTCTTCGGCATAGCGCTTAACACTCTTGCCTTTTTTAATTGTAAGGTTTCCACCTAGAGGATGATCCGGGATTCTGTCGTAGGAGCGATCGCTTAATCAGCGGTTATATTCAGCAAGCCGTTGGATACCCCATCTTTTTTATTCTGGTATGTTTACTAACAATTCCGGGCATGGTAACGCTCTTTTTTATTCCTATAAACGAATAATATAAGTTTCCAAAAAATTAACTAGGTGTAGAGTAACATGAGTTGGTTGTTAGGACTAGATGGGGGAGGAACCAAGACGGTCTGTATTCTCATGGATGATACAGGCCAAGTCCTAGGTCGTGGGGAAGCAAGCCCATCTAATTATCAGAGTGTAGGTAAAGAAGCGGCTTTATTGTCAATTCAATCAACCATTAATCAACCTATGGTCTCCACAGGGAGAGTCAAGGTTGAAGCGATTTGCCTGGGGTTAGCCGGTGTCGATCGCCCCGCCGATATCCAAGTAGCGCACAGTTTTGTGAAACAGTTAAAATCGAGCAATTCTCTTCCTGTGAGTTGGGCCTTGCAACCCTCTAATATCGTGATTTGTAACGATGCTTTGATTGCCTTAGTTGGGGGAGTTGGTCATGATGTGGGAATCGTTGCGATCGCAGGAACTGGCTCGATTATTTTTGGGCGCAATCATCAGGGATGCACGAAGCGAGTTGGCGGGATAAATTTCAAGCCTCTATTGTCACGCGATCGCCTGGAGCAAAAGTAATTTTTCCTCGGTATGAGCCTGCTATGGTGCTGCTTTATTAGCGTTAAATTCGCTATTACAAAAGTGATAAAGCATCAGAGTCCTTGTACTTCGGGAGCCGCTGATATGGCAAAAACCAGAGACGCTTCTAGTTGAGAGTAAGGCTCTAGAGTGAAATTCCAGGTGCAAAAACCATTTTCATCAGGTTGCTTGCCATCTGTGGTCTTATCTGCAATCACCTCAACCTTGACCTGCTCTAGCTCAGAAACAGGTATGCGTTCCGTAGTTTTAACTACTCTTGGCTCTGCCCCAATGTTAGAGAGAAATAACTTAGTTGTCGTTGTGACCTTATTCCACTTGGTGAGATGGTCTTTTTCTCGTTTTTGGGTAGTAGTGCGTTGTACGCGCATCGCCGCATCTGGTCCCCATCCGAGGGCAAACTTCTCTCCAGGAGCAATGAACCCGACTGATGTCTTCCCAACAAACTCGGTAGAACGCACTAAATCCACTGGCCCTGCCAAAATGGGAAAATTAGCAGAGTTCGTCTGCTCACTCTTGAGGACGACTTGACAAGTTACTTCTGGCATCAAGACATATTCGACAAACGCTTCCGAGGAGAAGGAGAAAATCGGTACGCGATAGGGGCGACCATCAGAGGGAATTGTCGCTTTAGTAGCAGAACGGAGGTTACGGACTTCCCCGCCATCATCAACACCGGGAACCTCGACAGTGGTAGGGGTTTCTACAGGAGCAGGAGTGGCACCTGCTCCCAACCCTGTTGTTTGAATCGTCTGATTCCTAGCTTGAATGATAATCTTCTGAGATTTTTCCTGCACGTTCAACGGGTCATCTGACAGGAGAGGCGGTTCAGTCCCTAAAGAGGCGCGTGCTGTGGAAAAGACCAAATCGACATCCTTCCAATCTTCCCCCGTGCGCTGCCACACGCAGCCATCGACCCGAAATGAGACGGTAGGCTTATCCTCCAGCAGCAGACGTGCTTGGTGCCAGGGACGCCACATGGCATTGGGAACTACGTAGTCGAAGGCAATTTCGTATTCGCCCTGTTGTGGAATCATTAAATCGGCTTCGATATGGGCAGCGTAGACCATATCGGGGCGAGACAGAGCATGTGCTTTGGCAATTAAGTCATTAATCTGCTGGCTGAGATGCTCTTGCGTGTGATAGCTGCTCAAGATTTCGGCACGTAAATCTCGCAATTGCTTAAACAAAGTAGACAACTGCTCTCGCCAGGATTTGGGGTCGAGTTGTCCCCAAACGGCATCTACGGGTAGCTCTTGCAAACCCTTTGCGAGTATGGTGTTGACCTGTTCAAACCCAGACTCTAATTGCTGACGGTCTTCGGTGATATTGTTGAAGGTTGTGAGGAGCGATCGCACTTCTGCTTCCAAAGCTTGCACTTCAGCAGGGCGATCGCCTTCTTTGACTAACATTTTACGGCGGACCCGAACATCATCAATCCGTGCCCCTGGATAGTCTCCTAAGAACTCGGCGCGGAGGGACTTATCCGAAAGAACCGGGGCAACTTCTTCGACTCTGACTCGCCACAATCCTTGCGTTAGATTAACCTTACCAATTCGCCGCACCTGTGCCCGGTCTTCCAAAAGTGTTACTAGGGAAACAGGTGCATTTAGCGTTAAGTCCTGAATTCCCGGTTTTACTCCCTCAATTGCTTGCATAATCTCTTTCTCTATTGCCCTGCCAACTTCCTACATCACCCCTGCTACACCTCTCGCCGATTTCCACCAATCAGTTCGCTATCCACAAACGTCTTAACAGTGTAATCAACCTCTAAGGTTTCCTGCTCTTTCGCTGGCACTTCAACCCGCCAGCGATAACCACCGCGAATCGGTGCAGAGCGTTCCTCTTGTTTATACTTCTCCCAGGCTGGCGTTACCTGATTAATCTGGACATCAACTTTGGCACCCTCTTGGGGAATAGGCAGGCGTTCCCGCACCTCAATCTTCGCGACTCTCGGTAGAAGGTTGGTAATATCGATTTTGATTTTGTGGTGCAGTTCGTTGAAGGCTACAATCGTCTCACCCGATCGCACTTCTTCATAGGAGGTATTTCGGGCTACCTTAATCGCTTGCTCAACCCCAAGCCCTAATTCCATCTGTCCCTTAGGGGGAACTGTGGCAATGTTGGTCGATAAAATGTACTCGCCATTGACGTAGACATCCGCAGGGCCAGCTAGTAGCGGTGCTTGTAACGGGTTTCGGAGTTGCGCAATCCGGAAAACATTGGTATCCTCGCGGGGGACGACAATATAACGTAGGTCTACATCTGTACTCTTGCTAGTCAGGGCGACAGAATGAAATTGCCCGTCTGAGGGGACATCCACCCGTCCATCGGCGCTGTAAGCATAGTCGAAGGAACCCGCAACAGTTCGGACATCAATTCCACCGGGAGGAAGTGAGACTGAAAGGCAGTTTTGGGCATTGGATACAGCCTTTTCCACCTCGTATACGACATTGAAACGAACAACTATCTCTTGGCGCTTGAGGATTTCTAGATAAGCTTCCTGCTGTTGCTCGATTGACAATTTACCGCGCTTGGCTGGGTCATCAGCAGCACCCATCCGCATGAGACCATAGGCAAGGCGATCGCCTTGAGAGCCTGCGTCTTTCCTGTCTGAGAGAGTTATAGCTCTCCTCTTGCGTCTTCGTGGGGGTTCCGCCATGTTCGAGTAAGCCATTTCTACAGATGCAGCTGGAGCCATTGAATACAACACCTGTGAATCTAGTGAATCTGCTAGATCCTCATATTCTTCGTCCATCATGTCTAGAGAGTCCATCATGTCTAGAGATTCGTCCATCATGTCTAGAGAACCGAGGTCTTCTACACCGTCGTCGAATTCATCTTCTGCTGGAGCAGTTTTAGCCATTACCTGCCTAGCTATACTCTTCTTAGCCACGAACGTTTGAGGAGGCTGATACTCCGACAGTAGCTTGGGTAACGCTGGCACAGACACAGAGGAGATCTTCGCGATCGCAGGATGCTTAGGTACTGCTACTAAAGCCTCTGCTTTCTGCCGATCAAAGTCTTCAAACAGAATCTCTGCACCAATTGGAGGTCTACGCCAGCCCGACTTTCTGAGTACAGATTGAGCACGACCAAGTCGCAAAGACGGTAACTCCGGCAGCGCACACCAAGCCATTGGCTCAGCTGTAGAGAGTTCCAGACGTACCCCTGACCAATCTTCACCAGTACGCTGACAGATTAACGCCCGCACTGCAATGCTTGCACTCGACTCGGCACTATTGATACGGCAAACATAAGTCGGCGTCCAACGTGCCCCTGGTACAAAATACTCCACAACCAACCGTGGGACTTGTTCTGTGCTGGGTGTACCTTCATAACTCAACCGGACAATTACAGTTTTGCGAAGCTCATCAGGTCTAGCATCTCTAGCCGTAGAAGCCTGAAGCTGCTTCTGTTGCGAATCGGCAAGGTGTTCCTCGACCTTGCGAAGCTTTTCCGCATTTTCCCGCTTTTCCTGAATTCGGGCGCGGATTTGTTCGTCGCTGAAGTTGGCTAGAGCAAGCCTAGCACTCATCGGTGAAGGGGGTGGTGCTTTGCCCGGTTCAGCATTTGGTCGATCTGGTACATGCAGCTGACGTAGCACAGCGATCTCGTTGTCGATCAGGGCAATAACATCCTGAATCTGTTGAACTTCAGCCGCAGCTGCACGTATTTCCTCATCAGCTGGGGGGTTTGATGTCTCTGGGGGTGGGGGAACAGCTAAACCAACGCGAACATCACAAGCTAGGGGAGCAGTACCCCGTTCGACTTCAACCCTTACCCTGACGCTGCTATCGTCTAGAGCTAGAGGCAGTCCTGCTATTTCAACCTGTTCTGGCAATTCTCCTGGTGTAAGTGGAAACTCTGCAATCCGGGTCACTGTTGCACCGGCAGAGTATACCTTAACCGTTTCAATTCTTGAAGAGAGTTGTGCGATCGCCATATTTAATGTTTGCCAATCTGGAGGAGGGACGTGATGACTTTCTCATTAGACCTCTTGCAAAAATGCTTATTTTTGATTTTTAACCACAGATGAATACAAGATTTACACAGATGGATTTGATGGAATTTATCGACTCAGAGCAAGAGGTCTATTGCTCAAAAGCCATTAGCCATTACCCGCCCCTCCCCTTGATAACTAGCAACTTACGTTATCTCGATGAAATTGGCTCTTTGTCATCAGGGTAAGCTGAAGCGAGTTCTTCAATTTCTGGTTCAGTGACCTGAAGATGTTGCTCTAAAATTGCCAAGTTGCGGATATTTGACTTGTAGTAGGCGTCGAAAAAGTCACCCACCAGAGGCACAGTACCAACGACTGCTTCCAGACCAATGTTGAAAATCATTCGTCTGAGGTCTTTACTCGGTATGCCGAAGCGAGTTGCTAAATAGATGATATAGGCAGAAAAGGCTGTACTAATTAGGTCTCCCGCACCAGGAAGCAAACCGATAATTGGGTCTAAGCCAATACGAAAGCCTGTCCCTGGAATACCAATGGCAGTATCCATTAAGCGGCTGAGTTTACGGATGCGATTGAGGGTAGCGAGACGTTCAGCAGTGTTCATAGGATTAATGGTGACACAGCTTTCCCTGCGGAGTCTTATATCCTGAGAATGAATGAACTTACCTGATTCATTCTCCAGAGTTACACCAAACGCGTTAGCGAAGCATGCCGTTAGGCTTATCGCTCACTCCCAACTCCCTTGGTGGTCTCCGGAGGGGGTTCCTTTAGAACTTCTTTGGCGCATTTTGAGCAGAAGTCCCAGAGTTACCTGCTTCATCAACCAATAAAATACCGTAATTATCACAAACGTTATTGCGATCACCAGCACTGGACGTTTATCTGTTAAATCATTGACCACAGTCCTTGCCAGATCATCCGGTTGAGTAACCAAGTCCCAGCTGTTTAACCGTTTGAATCGTCCTAAATAGACGCCAACCGCGCACAAAGCGTGGGTAATCAACTCCGCCCAAAGGACTAATTTGCCTAAACCCTGCCGTTTCAAGTAGTAACCCAGGTTAATTAAAGACAGGACGTAAGCTTCAAACCCTGCCAGGATAACGAGCAGATGCTGGGGGATAAGCACCAGGGTAACTATCCACATGGAGTAGCCGGTGCGAATCGCACCAATCAGGTGAATGATATCCGTTAGAAGATAAGGAGCATTGGGCAAAAAGGCGATGAAAACCAGAAACCCCAACCACCAGGCCACAGACCAGCCAACAGAGAGGGAGCGAGATGTTCTGCGGAATAGCCAAACACTCAAAGCCAAGGGTATAAAAGCCAGAAACAGATTCCAAGCCATCCAGCCACTGTGACTGTTCCAAGCCTTCAAGACATCAGCTAGTATTGCTCTCATAGGCATTTCCTTAGGCGCGACTCTACAGTTGTGAGTCTGTTCAGTGGTGTTGAAACCTAGTATAGCTACCACCTTAAGAACGAAGCCTTGACCGCAGGAGCAGGAAGCCTCCCAATGCAAGTAGTTTTGGTGTTTTAGGGGCGCTTTCGCGAAAGAGCTTTTAAGGGTCGGGTTCGTCAACAAAAACAGGAATGTCACAATTATCGGCTGACATTCCTGTTAAGTTTTCCTGACATTTTGGGAGGTGTAGCGTCTCAGGTGTCAGGATTGATTGAGTGACGAAATTTAGCCCAAACGGAGGTAGTTTGCTTCTGCTTCTAGTTGACGAATCAAGGTTTCGTCGCCATTAGCTCTAGCTACGTCTAGACGATGCTCCAAGTTTTTTTGGAGATTATTGCGATGGGCGGCGGCAGCTTGTTGCAGTTGGTTAAGACGGTTTTTGTTCACGGTAAGCATTCCTGTGCGTTTAATTAAGGTATTATCTCACTCCTCAAAAATAACACGGATAGAATCGTGATAGCTAGCTAACTGTATTATTAGATACAGAAATTAGCGAAAAAATGAGAGTGAAGACCGAACAGCTAGCGCTCACTAGAGTCTCTCGCGAGCAAGACGCCGAATTAAACAGTCAAGTTCTCGTTGCATCTGGGTAGAGACTTTTTCATAGCAGGCATCGACATAATCGCGATCGCTAGCTGCTTGGCGACCATAGCGATCAAATACAATCGGCGCACAGACACGGGTATGAATCTGGACCGGCAGCGGAATATTCGGCCAAGGACCAATCCCCAGCCCCCAAGGCAGCCCCAAATAAATCGGAAACACACCTATATCAAGGTCTAACAACCGGGGGAAGCCCCATTCATGCAGTTGTCGCACCTGCTGGTAGAAATCTGCCAGGATAATCAGGGTGTCGTGGGCACCATGAGAAATAATTGGCACAATTGGCACCTCTTCTCGCAGTGCCAGTTTGATAAACCCCTTACGCCCCGCCAAGTGAATTTTATGGCGCAGGCTGTAGGGACGGAACATATCTTGTGCCCCTCCTGGATAGACAAGTACAGCCGCACCTCGCCGGAGGGCGGCGATCGCTACTTTGGGGTGAGCTAATACTGCCCCTACCTGGGCAGCGGGTCGAGCGATACCTGGAACTTTCCAAGCATGTGGATGCATCAGTCCGTAGACCAAGCGCTCATAGCCAAACCTGCGGAACCAGTCATACATGAACATAGAGGTATCGGGTGAGGCCGATCCTCCATTATGGGAACCGACAATCAGCATCTTCCCTTGACGAGGTATGTGATGCCAGCCGTCGGTTTGAACCCGAAAGTAGTAGCGGTACAACCATTCCCACACCGGCATCCAAGATTTAATCACATCGGGATTTCGCTCCTCAAGCGACCAACCATCAAACCGATCGCGAGAGACTTCGCCCTTACTCCCGTGACTGCCCGTAAAAACATCAAAATCATCAATCAATGCTTCTTAACCACCCCAAACACTCAAATTGCGTTCTTTATCATTACCACTCTACTGGTAGGGATGAAACGGAATTGAACCATTTTCCAGAAATCACCTAGCGGTAATTTGTGAGGATTCTTTAACAATTGACACTTTTAAAGCGGAAAATGTAAAAATAGATACAGATTTTTAAAAATGCTTCTGTTTTGGGATATCTATCCAGAGTCAGATGCCATGAGGCAAAGGAAGCTACAAGGCGATGTTACAGCAAGCTTTGAAGAGAGATTCCTTAGCCTCCCTCGTTTGATAAACACACTTCTTAGGAAAACCAATTGGGAGCGCAAGATAATGAAACTTTCTTACCTGGGTGTGAACTACCAAGAGGGACCATCCACATTAGAAGTGACTGAAAGAGAGATGGGTGGCATTTACCGGAGTCAAAATAGGCAATTTGGCTATGTCAGACACATTCCCGAACCCCTACCGATGAATGATCGGAAATATCGTGGCATCGCCTACCGCACCGCTAAACCCACAGCCGCAGGGCCTACAGTAGCCGCTAAACCCTTCCCTCCTGTCCCGCCTCAGACATTTCCCACCCGCAACAAGTGTGAAGTCCTGGAGGAGATGATGAACTCTCACCTGAGAAATATCCAGCGTAGCCTCGAACATCGGTTGCAGGTGGCGAGAGCTAAAGGTGACCAAAAACTGGTTCGGCTTCTAGAAGCGGAGTCAGAGCAGATGGTGTGTAGCTTCCCATAGGTTTGTGACAAAAAACAGATTTTAACTTGAGGCGCAACCCAGGGCGGTCAAAAGCGATCGCCTTTTTTTTCGGTTAGACAATCTCGCTCCCAATCCGCCGTCGGTTAAAAAGCCAAGGCGCAAGTAGCCTACACCACAAACATTACTTCAGAAGTATGGTATTTCTTGATAGAGGCATGGGTTACTAGAAGCAAGTCTTGAAGTTCAATTAACCCTTGAAAGCCCACATTTGCGGTAATGCCAAAAAATACGACAATAGAACCAAAAACCTTAGAGCCAAAAATCTTAGACCCAAAAACTTTTGGTTATTGGGCATATTTGGCGATAAAAAAACACTTCCACAAAACAATTAAGCACGAAACCGACGTCCTCGAAGACAAAGACCCGGAAGCTTTACACCAAATGCGCGTCGGAATGCGGCGTCTGCGTACAGCAGTTACTGGTTTTGCACCAGCGCTCTTACTCCCTCAAGCGGCAAAAGAGGAAAAAATTGCCAAAGTTGCTAGACGACTGGGGGAACTACGGGATTTAGACGTACTGCAAGACGCCCTCGAAACTCAGTACCTCCCGGCACTACCGATACAAGAACAAGACACCCTTAAGAAAGTTTTGGGAACTCTGGAGAAGCGGCGTCAAAAGTCACTAGAGCAGGTTCAGACAACCCTCAAAGGGCAGAGCTATCAGAAACTCAAGCAAGTTTTTCAAGCTTACATCGACCAGCCAACTTACGGAGAGCTTGCCGAAATTTCAATTTACGAAGTTCTGCCTGATTTGCTATTGCCGTCGCTGAGTAAACTTTTTCTCCATCCGGCTTGGCTGGTAGGAGTCAAACTCGAAGCTGGAGAGATAGATGTCCCTAGCGCTCTTAATTCGGAGATAGTGGTACAGCTTTTAAACACCCACGGAGATATTCTTCATAGCCTACGAAAGCAGGCAAAGCGAGTGCGCTATCAGATGGAGCTATTTACTGACTTCTATGGCTCTACCTATGAGGATTATCTCAAAGACATCAAAGAAATTCAGAGTCTTTTGGGCAAGATTCAAGACAGTTTCGTTTTGGCAGAATTTCTCACAGATGCCCTCGATTCAGAGATTAAAGAGCAACTGCCTACCCTTGCTGCTCAGTTAACTGAAGCCCGTTATCGAGCATGGCAGGAGTGGCAGCCTTTACAGGAGCGATATTTGAATCCCCAAACCCGAAAAGACTTGCATCAGGTCGTGCTGCAACCCTCTCCTATAGTAGAACAGGAGTCAAAAGTCACAAGTTAGACCCCATGTGCTACGCGCACAAGGAAAAATGAAAATCTATTTCCCCGACGCCCGACGCCCGACGCCCGACGCCCTATTTTCCAGCCAGGAGTCAGCACTCAAAAGATTCTGATTAAAGAATTCTGAATTCTGAGTTCAACCCGTGAATTCACTGATATCTTAATCTCGTGATTACCGAGCCTTTACCCTTGTGGCTTACATTGAGGCTGGCTCCATATAAAGTTTTGAAAAGCTGGGAATAGTTGCACGTTATGCCTCAAGCTTCCAGAGCAATTCTAGAGATCGAGCAATACGAACCACAGGAAGGACGCCGATTGCATTTTTTTGGCAAAGGTGAACAGATTCCTCTAGTTTCCCAGGGTATCTGGCAAGTCGGTCAGGGTCTAGTGCAGCTGAGTACACTTTGCCAGAATGGTGAAGAGGTATGGCTTGGTTGGGCAGAGCCTTCGACGTTCTTTGGTCACTGGTTTTCTATTTTACAGGCTTATAATGCGACAGCGCTATCTGATGTCCATCTTACGTGGTTTTCCTTGGCGGAAATCAACGCTTCCCCGCGTCTAGCTCAGACTGTTTTACCGCAGATGGTGCGCCGGATGCGACAGACAGAGGCGTTGTTAGCGATATCGGGTCAGCGTCGGGTCGAGGACCGCTTGCAACACCTGCTACTGTTGATGAAACGTGACATTGGTCAATCTGTAGCGGAAGGGACTCGTCTAAGCGTGCGCCTCACCCATCAGAACCTAGCCAATGCGATTGGTACCACAAGGGTTACAGTCACGCGACTCCTCAGCAAGCTTAAAAGTGAGGGAGCAATTTCCCTAGACCGCGATCGCCACATTATCCTGAATAATGACAGCTTCAAAAATGTCGCCGAGTGGTAAATTGTATTTGCGATCGCCCCATTATCATTTAGATCCTTTAGAATGACATTTTCACAAATATCGCTGATTAGTGAGTTGCATTCTTCAGGAGTAAGTCCCTGTCTCTCGACGCTATTTCAATTCCACCAGCAACGGGTCAGAAACCAGCTGGATTGGTAGTGACTTTACATGGCTGGGGTGCCAATTCCCAAGATTTGGCATCTCTAGTGCCAGTGTTGAACCTGCCCAATTACCAGTTCCTGCTTCCCAATGCTCCTTTTTCTCACCCTCATGTACCAGGTGGCCGAATGTGGTACGACCTCGAAAGAGATGATTATAAGGGATTAGCACAAAGTCAGTTGCTACTGACGGACTGGCTCAAGTCCCTGGAAAGTACCACTGGCGTCCCCCTTGAATCCACCATTTTGAGTGGCTTTTCTCAAGGTGGAGCAATGACCCTGGATGTGGGGTTAACGTTACCGCTGGCTGGTTTAATCTGCATGAGCGGCTATTTGCATCGAACACCAAAGGATGTCGAGCCTCCTTTGCCGTCAGTCTTAATTGTTCATGGTAGACAAGATACTGTTGTACCTTTAAGCGCGGCACAGAGGGTACGGGATTATTTACTCAGCTTAGGGGTACCTATGCAGTACAAAGAATTTGACATGGGGCATGAGATTCGACTAGAAGTTTTAGAAGTGATCCGGGAGTTTATTTTAGTCAATACATGACCGATGAATTATTGGTAAAGAAACGTTGAAGGTTGGCAGGTTGGGGGTTTTAGCAAATCCCTTTGAATGCACACAAATGTAGAGACGTTGCCTGCAACGTCTCTACAGGATTTTTGTTCTTTCAACCGCCAACTCATCAAAACCTTCAACTCTTCACCGACTAAGGACGAAAAACTCACAATCACTTTACTTAACACTTCGTATTCTTAAGGCATTATCCTGGCAGCCAAGGGCGATAATATAAAAACGGCTGTTAGATCTGTACAGCGGCTACTACAGATACTAATCAAGGGAGGCGCGAGCAATGGCAACTTTAACTATTTCCAAGCGTGATTTTTCGGCTCTCACTGCTGATGACGTTGCAGAACTAGCTGGACGTCTGGAGCGGGATGATTACACCAGTGCCTTTGAAGGGCTGGATGATTGGCATTTGCTCCGTGCACTGGCGTTTCAGCGTCCAGAATTAGCGGAACCCTACCTCTACTTGCTAGACCTGCAAGGCTACGATGAAGCGTAATAGAGTTTTGAGTTTTGAGTTTTAGGGACTCTCATTCCTGACTCAGTGTTACTAAATTCTATGCAGACGCTTTGCGGTAGAAGAGTGCTAATTGGTGTAGGCGGCGGCATCGCCGCCTATAAAGTTTGTGAAGTTGTTTCCACGCTGTTTAAGGCTGGGGTCGAAGTCAGGGTAATTCTCACCCAGGCGTCTCAAGAATTTATCACTCCCCTGACGGTAACAACGCTCTCACGCCATCCAGTTTATACAGATCAGGTCTTTTGGCAACCCATTCACAATCGCCCCGTACATATTGAACTGGGGGAATGGGCCCAGGTGTTTGTCATTGCTCCCCTGACGGCTAACACACTGGGCAAGTTAGCTCATGGCTTAGCGGATAATTTGCTAACGAATACAGTATTGGCTTCCAGGTGTCCTGTGCTGTTGGCACCCGCGATGAATACGGATATGTGGGAACAGCAGTCGGTGCAACGGAACTGGCAACAGCTGTTGAGTGAGCAGAGATATCACAGTGTGGGGCCAGGGTTGGGACTGTTGGCTTGTGATCGCGTAGGTGCTGGACGCATGGCCCAACCGGATGAGATTCTAACATCTATTCAATCTCTCTTGCACACGGGCGGGAAGCGAGATTTAGTAGGCAAGCGAGTATTAATTAGCACCGGAGGAACACGGGAGCATCTAGACCCTGTACGCTTCATTGGTAATCCCTCCACTGGCAAAATGGGACTGGCTGTGGCACAAGCGGCTATGCATCGAGGGGCAAATGTGACGCTGATTCACGCACCGGCAACCTGGAAGGTACCGACGGGAATTCGGGCAATTCCCGTGGTTAGTGCTGCCCAAATGCGGCAGGCGATGCTGGAATGTTTTCCCGATGCTGATGTGATTGTCATGGCTGCGGCTGTCGCAGATGTAAAGCCAGCTGAGTATGCCGCCGAGAAGTTACCTAAGAAATTGCTCCCCACTTCCTTACCCCTAGAACCCGTGCCGGATATCTTGGCAGAATTAGGACACCGCAAGCAGCCCCATCAACGCTTAATTGGGTTTGCTGCACAAACTGGTGATATTGTCAAGCCAGCCTTGCAGAAGTTGAAAGAGAAGAAGTTGGATGCGATCGCCGCCAATCCCATTGATCAACCGGACGCTGGTTTTGGCAGTGATACTAACCAAGCGATCTTTTTAGATGCCCAAGGTTCTCAGCTGGAAATTAAACCTTGTTCTAAATTAGAAATGGCTCATTATCTGTTAGATTTTCTCCAAAATCTTGAAAATTAAAGAGTTATGGATGAGTTTATGGCAGAGGCGATCGCAGAAGCGAAACAGGGACTCAGCGAGGGTGGGATTCCCATCGGTTCAGTAATCGTCAAAGATGGGCAGATTGTCGGTAGAGGGCACAACAAGCGCGTCCAAGACAATGACCCCGTTACCCACGCTGAAATTGATTGTCTACGCAACGCTGGCAGAATCGGCAACTACAACGATACGACGCTTTATTCTACATTGATGCCTTGTTACCTCTGTGCGGGTGCCGTTGTCCAATTTGGCATTAAAAAAGTGATCGCTGGTGAGTCAACAACCTTCCCTGGTGCTAGGGAATTTATGGAATCCCACGGCGTTGAAGTCATTGATTTAAACCTGGAGGAATGTAAGCAACTGATGAGCAATTTCATCGAGAAAAACCCAATGTTATGGAATGAGGACATCGGCAAATAGTGCAAAATTTGATAATTTGAGTCGTGCCTATACCATAATTGGAGTTTTCTGAACCCGAAGCTGAGTAACAACCATCCGCATGTTTCCTGGAGGAGCGATCGTCAAGCCACGGCGTACAGGCTTGACTGGACGATTATTCGTCAGTGCTAGTTGAAAGCGCGACACAATAGTAGCAAGTACCAGCTTCATTTCCAGCTGTGCCAATGCTGACCCGATACAGCGACGGTTGCTGCCTCCAAACGGCAAATATTCGTAGGCTGAATATTGCCTCTCTAAAAAGCGTTCGGGTTTAAAGCGCTTAGGTTCTGGGTATAAATCCTCCCGTTGATGGGTCAAATAGACAGAGGGCATAAACGCCGTACCTGCTTCAAACTGATAACCCATGAGTTCCATTGGTGATTTCAGAACCCTGATGAAGGTACTTGGAACAATGGGATAAATCCGCAGCGTTTCTTGGCAGACAGCCGTGAGGTAAGGAAGTCGGGAAATTTCCATTGGGTCAGCCCCCTCACCGAGGGTATCGAGTTCATGAAGCAGCTTGTCCTGAACTTCAGGTAGATACTGAATCCAGTACAACGCCCACACCATCGCTGAAGCAGTGGTTTCGTGACCAGCAATCAGCAGTGTCATCAACTCATCGTGTAATTCCTCATCTGTCATCGGCTGACCCTCTTCATCGTGAGCCGACATCAGTAAGCTCAGGATATCAGTACGAGATAGGTCACCTTGCTCCCGGCGTTCCCGAATTTCATCGTAAATCAGTTGTTTAACTTGCTGCTTGAGACGCAGAAAATATCCCCACGGACTCAATGGGCCCCAATCTCGTTGGAGTGAGGGAAAAAAGAGCAAGCTAGAACTTAAAGGAGAGCCAAAAGAATCAAGGACTGAACTGAGCAGTTGCCTTAGCTGATCGAAACGCTGTCCCTCATGCAAGCCAAACACCGCTTGTAAAATCACTCGCAGGGTAATTTCTTGCATGGATAAACGGACAACGAAGGGTTCGCCCTCTGTCCATCGTGCCGTCACCTGCTTGGTAATATCACAAATTAGCTGGCTGTAGACACGCATGCGATCGCCATGAAAGGGGGGCATCAATAGCCGTCGTTGACGCTGATGGCGATCGCCATCAAGCAAGATCAGTGAGTTGTCCCCTAGCAAAAATCGTAAAATCTCATTCCCCTTACCAATCTCAAATAGCTCTGGATCAGCAGTAAAAATCTCCTTAATCGCCTCTGGGTTGCTCACATAAACAAAGGGAGGGGAAAAATCCCCTCCTATTTTGAAAAAGTCCCCATAGCGTTGGGCATAGTTATCCAGGTATTCCAAGGGGCGAAAAATCAGCTTGAGTGTCCGTAGAATTCTGAGAGATTTTGGAGTGCGCGGACCATTAGTCAGTTTCATAGAGACTTATCTGCGAGAATTTTCCTTCTATTGTTACTCTTGCTAAAGCATCGATGTGTCTTAGGTAGGGCAACGGAAGCCTTAGCCCCTACAGTGTGTGTTTGAGAAAACTGCCTTAAATCAGCCAATCGGCTTAAGAGATTAAGAAATATTGCCGAGGCGATCGCCCATGAGTACACAGGAGAATTGAAGTTAAGTCTCAATAGTCCTTTAGAGTTTACGCAATTGAGGTGAGGACACCGCCTCTCCAGATCATTTTTCTTATGCTTCAATCTGCGTTGCAGCAATTGTCGCGCGAAGACGCGCGCCCGCTTCGCTAACAGCTTGCGGTGCAATGAATTCAAGAATCGAGGTCTATCTATCACATCTCCATCAGACGTTGCGACAAACTTATCAAGTCCCAAATCAATGCCAACCGGATAATCATGGGGCATTACATCGGGTACAGAAACATCGCCTTCCAATGTCAACATCACGAAATATCCAGATGCTTTGCGGACAATTCGAGCTTGCTTGACAACAAACCCATCTGGAATTTCCCGTGACTTGACATATTCGAGCCATCCCAATTGAGGCAGTTTGACTTGGTTGGCACGTAGAAGTTGTCCCTTGCCCAACTGCGGATATACGAATGATCGCCAACGGTATCGATTTTTGAACCGAGGGAACCCCATCCCTTTACGTCTAGATTACGCCCCTTTCTTTAAGAAACGCATCGAACATCTCCCTGTCAGGTAAAGAAGGCTGCGCCCCTGCTTTAGTTGCCGAAATCGCACCAGCTGCTGCCCCCCACGCGATCGCCTGCCGCAAGGGTAACCCCTCAGCCAACGCTGCTGCCAATCCGCCATTGAAGGCATCCCCAGCCGCAACCGTGTCAACCGCTTGAACTGAGAAAGCCGGAACGAAGAACGTTTCTTCTCCTGTGGCACAAAAGACACCCTGAGCGCCCAGTTTCACAATCACCGTACCAACACCTCGTTGACGTATCTCAACTGACGCCTTTGCAGCTGCCTCTGGCCCATCTACGGGAAAGCCTACCAGCTGACTTGCTTCAATCTCGTTGGGCGTGATGATGTCAACCAACGGATAGAGCGACTGTGGGATGTCCGCTTGAGCAGGTGCGGGGTCGAGAATGACCAGTACCCCAGCCTGTTTTGCTGCCTGAGCCGCTGCTAGAACCGCTGGCAAGGGAATCTCGAACTGTAAGAGCAAGGCGGCAGCAGTAGGTAACAAATCGGTGAGGCGCTCTACATCCTGCTGATTCATACGCCCATTGGCACCGGCAACGATAATAATGTTGTTTTCACCGCGATCATCCACCGCAATCACTGCAACGCCAGAACTCACTGCCTCGTCCACCAAAACACCATCCGTATGAACTCCGGCTGCCTGTAAACTGGAAAGAAGCTGATGCCCAAAATCATCATTACCCAGACGACCCACCATCTGAGTTGAAATGCCCAGCCGTGCCACTGCTACCGCTTGATTTGCCCCTTTACCACCAGGAGCGGTAAAAAATTCATAACCTTGCAGCGTTTCACCTGCGATCGGCAACCGAGGCGTTTTGGTTACCAAATCCATGTTGATGCTGCCGAAAACAATAACAGATTTCATGATACGTTTGAATGCAAATTGCCTAATACCAACTTGCATTCAAACGTATCACTCTCTCTTTCTCTTACCTCAGCGTCCTCTGTGACTCTGTGGTTTGTTAAATTCTACATTAGACTGCAACTCAGTATAAGTCTTGCATCGGCTAAAGTCACCGAGAAGCCTCTGAACCGTCGGCAAGACAGTGATACAGCCGGGACGAGTAGCCATTCACTGATGTTTGGTATTGAGAGGCATCTTCAGCAAAACAGTTTGGTGCATCTGGCTCTACTGGGGCTTTAAAATTCACTAGCCATAAATCCAGTGGTCGCGGTAGTTGAGCTAGGGTTTTTTGGAGAGTGATAGAAGCACGGCAAGCTTGCCCTGGGATACTAGCGTTTCCCGCTAACCCAACGCTTTCGCTAACACACCGATCCTGGTCTTGATGTGCCAGGAGAAATTTGGGATTGAGCGATGACTTTTTAGAATCGGCGGCACGTTTGAACTCCCAAGCGATCCCCATCATCTCACCAGTCTGTACGAGGGTGTTGTGGGTTGTGGCAATAAGTACCGGCACCGCTGATGCCTGTTGAATCGCTGGTATCAAAAGGTCAGGGCGGTAATATTTCTGATAGCCTAGATTGCTGACTACAGTGATGCCACTCAACAAACTCATTAGCCAAATGATTGCTACAGATCGTTTACCCCTGGTTATCAAGTGTGAGAAGTCAGAAGTAAAGGGTAAGGAGAGCTTTGTATTTTTTAGGGGCGGTGCTTCTTTGGCAAGAGAGAGTTTTGAATTAACAGCTTCAGAGGCGTTCCAGGTGACTGCTATTGCTGCTGCTAATAACACGGTGACAGCCGGGAAGTAGACAAAGTTATAGCGTGCCCCCCGTGTGAGGTCAATGCCGAGGAAGTAGGTAATACTGAAAAATAGTGCGATCGCTCCTAAAACAAATCCCCCCAAGATGCTTGTCGCCAAACCAGTATCAGGCTGCCTAAACTGGGTTTTGAGTCCACGATAGAGAATCGGGATTACCCAGAGGAAAAACACAAGCATCACAGCACCAGAGGCAATTGCCACTAGCAGTGATGACGCCTCCACTGGCAGCAGAAACAGCATGGTAATCCAAGCGGCGAAAGCCTGAAAAATTGGGTTGATCAAGGTCAAAATGGTGCTAAGGACGCGATCGCTTCCCGCAACGCTCCCGCCGATCCTAATCCATTGAGTCATCTGCCCAGATGCACTAGCCTGCCACACCGGCACCCAAACTACACACCCGACAAAAGTCCCAGCAGCGACAGCATAAATTCGCCACCAATAAGAACTAGAAGGCGGTACTAGGGACCGGAGCGAAGGTGAGGAGGGAGTGGGGAGTGGGGAGTGGGGCGAAGGTGAGGAGGGAGTGGGGAAGACTTTTCCCCCTCCGAGAGAGAAGCGACTTCCCAAAATCCCCAATCCAATCAAAACCATCGCCTCGGCACAGATAGTCAGGCTAAAAAAGTAATGAGTCGCCATCCCTAAACTGTTAACCACCACCCAGCACAGTGCCACCCAGATTGGTAGGGGCGTCTTGCATTTGAGGTGCTGCATGGCAACCACTAGACAGCACAAAGAGGCAATTACCCAGAGAATCCCTAGAGCATAATGACGTGCTTCCTGTGCCAGAAAAATCCCAAAGGGAGAAACCGCAATCATCGCCGCCGCGAGTTGAGCAACCAACCGGGAGCGAAACCCTAAAAAGGCGAGTCCATAAACAGCTGGAATGGATGCCACACCAAACAGGGCAGGAAGCGATCGCGCTGTCCATAGTGAGATATATTCTCCTGACGCTGGAAATAACTGCATCCACCAGTGAGCCAGGACAAAATAAAGAGGAGGATGGTGATCTTCTGTAAATAGATGATGGAGTACCGCCGACGCCCCAACCCCTGGGTTAAGTCGCAGTGGTTGCAAAAGAGTCTCCAGGGAAATCGCTTGGTCTAGCGGTACAGTTTGAAAACTATTGCCCAGGCTAAAGACCAACGTGGCAAACTCATCCGTCCAAGGCGGCTTTCCTGTCAAATGGCTGAAGCGTAAAGCTGCGCCAATGACAATCCATACCAACAGCAACAGTGGGTGGAACCAGCGCAAAGAAAAGAAAGTTTTCAACAGATGCGACCTCAATCAACTTCCGTTACTCGCCAACTGAGCTTTAGATTAAGCCAAAAGTTCCATACAGTAACAGCCGCGATCGCAATTAGCTTTGCTACATATTCGTTGATACCTAGGAAATTGAATAAAAAATTCACGATCAGCACATTTAACGCCAGTCCGGCGAGGCAGATAATGTTGAATTTCAACAGCCGCTTGATGCGCTGACGCTTCCCTGGCTGCAAACTGGAGATATCACCAAACGTCCAAAAATCATTCAACAAGAAATTATTGATAATTGCCAATTCTCCAGAAATGGCGGCACTGCTAGTTAAGCCAAAATTTTGGCTACGCAGTAGATAAAACACCCCCAGATCCACAAACACCCCACTGAAACCGACTAAACCAAACCGGAAAAACCGTGCGATCGGTCCTAGGGAAAAACGCAGGCGCACGAGGTGCCGTAAATAGTCTATATACTGTTTTGAAGTGACCTTACTTTCACCTGCCTCGCGCTCTTGGAACACATAGCCCACTTCTCCAATCCAGGGCACTCTCCCACGAGCAAGCACCTCAATCAGAATTTTGTAACCCAGCGGACTCAGTGTTCGACCGGCAATGCAGCGGCGGCGTACCATAAAGTAGCCACTCATCGGATCTGAAACGCGACCGATGACCTCCGGTAGAATAATCAACCCTAGGGTTTGGGCACCACGGGATAAAAACCGTCTGATAGCGCTCCAGTCACTGACGCCTCCGCCTTCCACATGGCGACTGGCAACCGCTAAATCGCCTCCCCGCTTGATTTCTCCCCACAACTTCAATAACAACTCTGGGGGATGCTGGAGGTCGGCATCAATAACGCCCAACACCTCTCCCCTCGCAGCCTGCCAGCCGCGAATCACGGCTGTGGAAAGTCCGCGCTCCTCAATGCGCCGCATCACTCGTAGCTGAGGATAGTCTGGCATGATTTCCTGAGCAATTTCCCAAGTGCGATCGGGGCTGTTGTCGTCCACCACAATCAGCTCATAGGCTTCAGGTAGGGCAGCATCCAACTGCTGACTCAGTAGTTTTACAATCTTCTGGACGTTTTTACCTTCGTTATAGGTCGGAATGACCAGAGAAAGAAGAATTGGGCGCTCGCGTGGCGTCTCTGTTGGCGAAGCGGTTCCTTGGGAGAACGCTAGATCCGAAGGAGTCAGAGAATCACCAGCAGCTTCTTCCGAGCTTGGTAGCTCAGGAATCTGCAACGAACCTGAGGGAACTGGTAAAAGGGAGTTATGTTGGCTGATAGTCATTAATCAAGCCTCAAGCAAGTCTCAACTTGGTAGTACACTATGGGAATTGTACGGGGAATTACTTCCTGAAGATTATGCAGTTGTTGACTCAACCACTGCTCTGGCGAGCCGATCCTTCAAGTGGATATCAAATTTGTAACCGCAGATAAACGCAGATGAATACAGATGTCTAGTTTTTACTCCTGAGGATTTTTGGGATAGGCTTTTAACGAGTGTAGAGGTTAAGTGTGAACTCATCGAGAATCATTGTGCCTGAAAGCTGTTGCGTCTTCACCAATTTGAATTTAGAGTTTAAAACTCGTTGGATGTCCTTTTGAATTTGCTGTTTTTCAGCTTCTGTCTTGGGAGCTTTATTCACAGGACGGGCACTGTTCAACCAGATCACACGAGGATATCGCTGGGCTTCTGTACTCAGAATTTTGTCTAATGCAGGAGCCAAATCGGCAGGATTCTGAGCCAAAAGGCTAACAGGGGCAGTGGGAGGAATGTAATAAGCCAAACGCAGGATGTGCCCCCAAGCGCGAGAGTTCATCGCCACTAAGGTGGGTGTCGTGGGGTTCTGTTGAATCAAGTTTGCCAGATCATGGAAGAGCCAGCGCTGCCGAGTGCTGAAATCACCGATGCTAATACTCAAATACAATAGGAGCAAAACTGCTGCGGCTGGTTCTCGCCAGCGTCCAGCTGCGCTTTCCAGCCATAGGGCTAGCAACAGCAAGCATCCCGGCAGAATAAAGAGCATCGACCGACCCCCGCCAAAGCCGATGCTGTACTTGCGGGTGACGATATCTACCGTCAATGCCAGCAATAGGGGAAAGATTCCAAGTATTAATGCTACTCCCAACTTGCGACGCTCCCCTTGCCGCCAGAGGGTTAGTGTACAGGTCAATAGCACCACAACTACAACGCAGCCTGCTACGATGGCGCTCACCGCTGGTAGACTCGTTACCCAATCTCCCAGGAGTAAATGAGTTCCCAACGTTTGGGCAATGTCTCCCAAGTGAGTTCCTTTTGAAAACTGACCGCCAACCTCCCGCAGACGACTCTGGTGTCTGGTTCCCCAAAAAAACCAGGGCATGCACAGTAGGATACCAGCCCCCAAACGCAATCCCTGCTGCCACCAGCGACGCCGGTCAAAGACGAGTACAAAGACCCCCAGGGTAATCACCCAGTAGGCAAATAGATATTGCGTCAATAGCCCAGCTGCCACTGAACCAATTAAAACGACACTCCACAATATCTGGCGGGAAACCGAAGGCTTTGAAGCTTGCAGGTTAGCAGGTTGGGGTTGTTGGTCAGAATCTTCAACCTTTAAACCTCTAACCTTCAACTCTTCGCCTCTTGCCTCCATTAGCTCTAGCATTGCCCAGCTGCTTAGGGTCGTCCACAGAACCAGTGGTGCATACATCCTGGCGTTGAGAGAATGAAATAAAAAGAAAGGATTTGTGCCCAGTAAGGCAGCTAGGAGGAGCCCACCGCGATGTCCCAATACCACCCGTCCTAGTCCGTAAGCGCTGCCAATGGCTCCCACACTCATCAATGCCATCAGACTACGCATAGCCGCTTCACTATTACCAAAAAGACGCATCCAGAAGTGCAAGCTGAGATACGAAAGCGGTGGATGGACATCGCCTAAGATGCCGTTGAAGACGTTTTTGACCGTTTTGATGACCTCACCAAGGCTGGACTCTGCCGGTAGACTTAGCAAAGTGGTGTAGTCGCGCAGGACAACTGGCAGGTCACCAGGAGCTTTATAGTTGACCTGTTGACCGTTTGAGAGGATGAGCGATAAGACTTCGTCGTACCAAAATTCCCGGCTTCCCAGGTTTATAATTCTTAACAAAATCGCAGACGCGATCGCCATAATCAGCAACAGTTTCAGCGAAAAGCGCACGGGTGATTTAGGAATTGTGAAGCCTCGGCTCATAATAAATTTACGTTAAACTTCAGGGAAGATTCAGCGGGTGACACTGGGCATCATTGGTGAGTATCTTAGTCGTGTCTACGAATAAGTCAAGGGATGTGCACTTTATTTTGGGCAAGAAGGCGACGGTTTCGGCACAAAGGGATTAGTGGATGAGGAGGTTCATCGTTCCCTCAAGGAAGAAGGTTCTAATTAAAAGCAGAAGACAGTTCAATTATCAAAGTACGAACCTATTACTATCCGGCTTTGCCTTTATATGTAAATAAGAAGTTCCCTTCAATAGATGTATCGAATGATGGAATAAGGTAATTAAAGCTAGCAATCTTTCAAAATGTTCCTTAATTTAGACAATTATAATAAACAGAACGAAAGCTTAGAGCCTAGCCTAAAAATCATTTTAGTAATGATTAAACATCTGTGTTTATCTGTGTTTATCTGTGGTTTCATATCTAGATAGCCACTTTTTTAATAGATTCTTTATAGGGTAGGAGTATGGCTTTGTGTTGAATTTTAAAAGTGGCATTTTTCTACTCACTCTCTTCTGCATTGTTGCGACGGCGCTGGGGGTTTACCTACTAGGTGGGATCGACCAAAAGCAATTGCAGGCTTGGCTAGCACAGGCAGGCATATGGGCACCGATTATATATATCGCCCTTTATACGGTGGGAACTATATTAATATTGCCCTCAACGCCACTCAATCTCAGCGGCGGTGCGATTTTTGGACCCTGGTGGGGTACGCTTTGGACTAGCATTGCCGCGGTGATTGCTGCTGTGGTGGCTTTTGCCTTTACGCGCACGGTGGGACGAGATGTTGTGGCGAGGAAGTTAGCTGGGCGCTGGGAAGCAATGGATGCCGAAATGCGTCAGGGGGGCTTATTTTATATGTTTGCCATCCGGCTGCTACCGATTATTCCTTATGGCTTAGTGAATTTCGCGGCTGGTTTAACCTCGATTCGCTTCAAGGACTATCTTGTGGGTACTATTCTTGGCACAGTTCCGGGAATCTTGCCTTTTGTACTGATGGGTTCTGGTTTGCGGGCGCTCCAAAGTGGTGATGTCTTGCCCTTGATGGCGGCGTTGGGGTTGACGGGGATGCTGGTTGGTGGTGCTACCTGGTATCGACGCCGACGCCAGTCTCCTAAACAAGCTTTAGAGGAAATTGAGCGGTCTTTCTCCGGAGACGCTAGCGCGAAGCGTCTCTCAAAACCCTCTGATGTGGCAGAGGAGGATTAGTTTCAGGTTGTCTGTTAGTCCCAACTGAGGGCGAGATTTCTTTGATTTTCCTCAAAAGCCTCAGCCTTCGCTTCCGAACCCTTAACGAGTAATGCCTCGTATGTTGGATATATCCCAAATTTTCCTAAGGGTGATAATTTAATTGTGAAGGCCTGATCTTTTAGAGAAAATTTGAGTGCCTCTGGTCTTTCTTCGGGAATTTCACACGGACGATAGGGATAGCACATATAGATAAATTTTTGCTTTCCCTGACCAATTAACGCCTCGCCCAAACTTTTCAAATCCTGTGCGTTTTCAGCTTTAAAAAACACTTTGTTTTTGACCCCGGCTTCGAGAACTTGAGCCACATATTGGTGAGACATTGCGACAACAGTATCTGGTCGCGATCGCAAGAACTGGATCGCCGGTGAAATCCCTTGATAATTCTTACTTAGAAATTCTGTTCCTTTATAGGTGTTAATATACACCCCGATTAGAAAAAGTACACAGAAAATTGCTAAACCGATATATCGTATACCAAACTTAGCAATTCGTCGGATGAATTTAAGCTCAATTATTGCTATTAGGGAAATCAGCGGGATTAACACTAACAGAAATCGAGGTCCCCATTGCTTACCCCCAGCACCAGGAGGAACCATCAGAGCAACAGCCACAATGAAGAAAAAACAGATTATATAGACGATTTTCATTGTAAGCGTTAACTTAATCCTTTTCTTAAGGACAATACTAAAGGGTAAGTATAGGATTGTAAAAAAGGCAATCGGAAAATAATAAAAAAGACCCCTCCCCATTTCATTGAAATTCTTCAATCCCTCGCTAAGCCTATCCAATAAAGAAAATTTCTCCACTATCTGGACAGAATGCATTCCCAGGGGGTGATGATAAATTAATGTGTTTAAGGCGAAAAATACAGCGATCGTAGCAATCATGCTAGTAACAAAAATTTCCTTCCTTTTAGCAAGAAACTCCAGCCTCCTTATCATCAATAAAGATGCAGCATAAACCAGAAGACAGAGAAGGGCAACCAGACCTAAGATTTCCTCTCGGAACCACACTGATAAGCCAATCAGTATCCCACTGAGAACAGCATCCTTTTTAGACAGCCCTTGTGAACCGGGTATTAATAAAGTCGAGATTCCATGAAAGTTAAGCGCTACAGCCAGAGTATGTTCCCAATACGTCGCACTATAGATAGATAAGGGGGAAGCAAATATTAGCGTGGCAAGAGCAATAGATGTACTTAAACTTTTTAATCTTAAACGCTGACAGGCTAAATAAAAACTTAACCAAATCGCCCAGAGTGATAGCAGAGGAATGATGTAGAATCCTCTATAGCCAAATAGAGCATGAAAGGGAGCGCTAACTAAAGGAAATGTAAAGGGAAAGGTTATATAATACAGATTAAATCGGTTATAAACAAAAGGTTCGTCAAAAGGATATAATCCATTTTTCCAAAGGTCTCGTACCCATTGGTCTGCTGGTACGTCTAGGTCAAAGCGAAAATTACCAGCGCTAAATTGCTGGGCTAACAAGGCTTTAAGTCCAGCATCTCCACTAAAAAAGACGCCATCCGGAATTTTCAGTTGTAAGTACAATGAAAACAAAATACCGGCTAAAATAACGACCAACGGAAACTTGTATTGTTGGATTTTCATTAGCTTTGAATACTCCTGATGTCGGTCAAACGAGTGTCTGCCGTTGTTGTATCGTCAACCACCCTTATGTTGCTTGCCAATGGTTTACCGAATACGCAGCAAATTATACAGCATTTCACAGCCAGCTAGTGGTGAGTTGGGTGGCTTTGCAATTTTATGACTTATTATTTACTTTTTTATTTTTACAGTTTCACTAGTTTACTTAACCAGAACCTTCTCTTTTCAGCTTGGGCAACAATCACTTCTAATCTAGAGTTTTGGTTGGTGTTAAATCTATTTTGTAATGCTAGCGAAGGGTGGTATAGAAACACCTCACTAAAACCATCAGGAATCTTAATTCCATCTGGTTTAGTGACTAACTGAAGTCGCACTTTTGCATCTAGAAGATGAGAAAGAGAGAGTATATAAGGGTAAAAAGCATCACTGACTACAAGCGGTTGTTTAGCTTGGTTAATAATGTGAGCCACTTGCAGATTCATGGGGGGAGTTGATCCCTGAGTTCTACCAGCTTTTGCTTGGGCAATAACTGCACAGGACAAAACTCCTGCTGAGATCAGCATAACTATGACAAACTGCCAGAACCTTCGATGCCAAAGTTTAACGGAGATAGAATTTGTTTTAGTTGTGAGTAAGTAAGTAACGGCTAACTGAATACCCAGATAACTAGGGGTTAGATAGCGAGCAATAATGGCTCGTCTTCCTCCCAAAATTAAATCCGGTAGAATTTGGGACATCGCGGTAACCCCAATCAGGATTAAAACAAATAACCAAACTTTTTGGGGAGTATTACGACAGAGAAAATAAATTGAATATCCAACTAGTATAAGTAACAAATAGGGAAATAAATTTTTATAACTTAAATCATAGTTCAAATCTATAAAAATGTTGCTAATGTTGTATGTTAAAGTCCAAATTCTATTAGGTATACTTGTGCGGTAAGAAGTTGCCCAAGATGTTACCTCCTGAATTTTAATTCTGTTAGTCAAAAGGATTAATATCCAGGGCATAAAAACAATTAGGCTTGTCAAAGAGGCAAGGATATAAGCAATTACCTTTTTACTCAATCGAAAGCGTTCAATGACTATTATGTAAATTCCCTGAGCAATTGCCACAAAAGCAAAGTATGGGTGAGTATAGAGTCCTAAGACAACAGTTATTGCATAAACAATCCAACTGAACTTTGTTTCAAGTCGTATAGCTTTCAGGAGAGCCGCACTCGATAGTAAAATAGTCACTGTCCATAAGCTGTAAGGACGAGCTTCCTGTACATTGACTACTAGATGAAAAGGTGACACAGCTATTAACGCGATCGCTATCCAGCCTGTTAGTGATGAATTAAATAATTCTAGGCATAGCCAGTAGACTGCCGGAATTGTTAGTAGGCTAATTAGACCTGAAAAACTTTGTGTTGACATGTATGAATTGCCAAAACACTGTATCCAATATCGCAACCCCACAAAATAGAGCGGTGAGTGCGGCAAGTGATCGATTAGTACAGATTTTATTGTATTGAATAAACTTTTTTCTGAGTTAGGCTGCTGATAGCGCTGCAAATCTGCGACACTAACTACATCTCCATTAAATACTTGCTCGATTAACTCTTGACTTGTGCAGCCAGAAGTAAGTAATAAGCTTCTAACCTCATCCGAAGTAAAGGCTCTTTGCTCAAAATGAGCGAATCGGAAAAATATGCCCAAAACCAATACTAAGATGATGAGCAACCGTAACCTCTTTGGAGGAAGCGCCCACTTTTGCATTAATTCACTCTTCATAAGAATAAGATGTAGCTAAGAACAGGATCTGATAAAAATTTTGACAAAAGAGGAAAAATATGTATCTTGTAGGTACGAAGTATTCGGAGAGCAATTTGTCGCGATCGCGCAAGATTTTCTGCTCCGCTTGCTTCGCCCCGACGAGTTCTTTTTCTTTTATCACAATATGTTTATTTGGTCAATATCGATTAATGAACCGGCGCTCTGGAGGAACAGTTATGTGAAATTACAAACGATTTAATTTTGTACTTTTGGCTACTATCGCTCTTCTGTCACTCTTGGCATATTTTCAGCCCTCATCGTACCCCAGCAGCGACTTTTGCAAGAGGTCTACTGAACTCATCAGTCCTACACGGGCAGACCGCTACGCCAACGTCTAAGCATTAGAGGCACATGAGCTAAGAAGAGTTTCAGTAACGATGACACATTTCGCAACCTATGGTATCTCCACAGCAAGTGCCACATGGCTGATGGGCTGAGCCACAAGCCCTTCTTTGCCAAGTGGTAAGTCAGTTCCTTTCCATCAAGAGGGGTCTTAAGCGCATCTAGCAACTCAAGACTTGATGGCAAGCTATTAGGACACACAGATGAATCATAGCTGGCATTCACCCACGAAGGTTCAGGCCCCCTATACGTTTTCGCCTGAGGGTGCCCAAACCCGATGTTACGCACGAAAGAAACCATTGGTGTAACGTGTACATAATCGTTGTAGAGAGCAGCTAGTGTGAGACTAATGACCCAGTCAGCCTGCTTGTTTTTTTCTAAGAAGAACTAGGGACGTCATCATCTTCCAGATAAACGAGAGCAGAATAAGAGGATAAAACCTCCGTTAAGGCGGAAACCGTATTTTCGTCACAGCCCAAGTTGCGAGATCGAGTCACGATCTTAACTGGGATTGTCGCAGAAAATTCCCTCAACAAGGAGACGCAATGCCCAATCAAAGGTTCATCGTCTACTGTTCGCGGACCATCGATGAAAGCCAAGATTTGTTGGGGAAGTAGAGACTGTTGAGCAATAGCTGAGAGGACTTCCTTGAGTAATTCAGGACGGGTAAAGGCTCTTAAAACAATCGGAGGCAATTCCTCTGATAGGGGTACATCGTCTAGAGAGACAGGAAGTTTTAGATTACTACTCATAGCTCCAGTGTTCACCTTCTTTCTCAGTTATTGAATCTTGAATCAGTAAAAAAAACTATCGGGATTGTATCGCTTAGAAAGAGAACAAAAAGTGTTTATTGCTACCTTCCTCAAATTCGGTATGAAGGCAGAACTGCTGGTGTAAAAACTTACTTAATTCTTTATTTGTAAACAAAACGTAGCAATCCTAGCGGGGCAGTTCCTGGGTGTCACTCTCTTGCAAAATACGTTACAAATTATACAAATTTTCAACGTAAATAGTGTTATTTTATTTGTTTGCTTTGCAGCCTTACGGCTTATTCTTTACTTTCGTAAAGTGGATTCAAAATTTTCTTTAGTTTCAGTTTTCATAGAAAAAAAGATATGAGCAATTACAAACGATTTAATTGTATTCTTTTGGTTACTATTTTTTCCCCTTTGTTGGCAATTGGTTTATTCAATATTGTTATTGATCCCTATGGCGTAATGAACACACCAAGTTTTATTGGGGTGAATCAACTTAAAATAGCTCAACCGAGGCATGTCAGGTTATTTAAAGCAGTCGCTATTACTCGCATTAAGCCAACAACGGTTTTATTAGGTACGTCCAGAGCAGAATTTTTAGATACCAAACATCCGGCTTTAGGTAAAAATACAAATGGCTATAATTTAGGTCTTCCCGGAGCCAATATGTATGAGGTAAGACGATATTTTGAACATACACTTTCAAATCAACCAAACTTAAAAGAAGTTGTTCTAGAAATTAGTTTCATGATGTTTGACAGCCATAGAAAAAACCGAAAAGATTTCAGGGAGACAAGATTAGAGAAGAAACAAATAATCGAAGAAGATGCCCTTAATATAATATTTTCCTTGGATGCGCTTGAAGCGAGTATAAAAACAATTAATTTAAATAACAATCACACAACTGTTACCAATTATTACTCCGACGGGGGACGGAACCCAGAGGCTATTGGTAAAACCGATATGCTCCTTGAATTTAAAGATATTATTAAAGATGCTAGTCAAAAAAAGTCAAACAATTTTCAGTTGTCAGAGGAATACATTAATGATTTTGCGAGTATTGTACATACTTGTAAGCAACGTAACATTAATCTGGAAGTATTTATATCTCCCGTACACATCACCCAAATGGAAGAGTTTCGCACAGCTGGGCTTTGGCCAGTTTTTGAAGATTGGAAACGTAGAGTTAGTAAAGTGACGCCGTTGTGGGATTTTTCCGGTTACAACAGCATCACAACCGAACCTATTACTAAGGACATGAAAAATTTTACGGATCGTGGTCACTACACGAGAAAAATTGGGGATTTAATACTCAACCGCCTGTTCCACTACCAAGAGGAGAAGGTGCCAGATGATTTCGGTATTTTTATCACACCCACTAGCATAGAATCTCATCTGGAAAAAATTCGTACAGATCAGGAATTATGGGCAAAAAACAATCCTAAAATGATCCAACTAGTAGAAGATTTAAAGCGTCAAGGGTGCTCAAAAAATAGTTGCCTGGAAAACGCGGCTAGATGATGCGCTGTGACTACTAAAACTGTTGATGCTATTCAGGAAGATTACCGGCAAAATAAGGGATATGGTCTGTTCTTCCCAGATGAACCGTGAATATAAGCAATATTGATACAATACTTGACCGCGCCCTGGCAGGGTACACTCTCTCTTGTGAAGAAGGAGTGGCGCTGTTAAGGCAAACTGACCCAGTCGCGATCGCTTCCATTCGCGAGACAGCCGAAGAGCTGCGTCAACGGCAAGTTGGTGATACCGTCACCTACGTGATTAATCGCAATATTAACTTCACCAATATCTGCGAACAGCACTGTAGTTTTTGTGCCTTTCGGCGCGATGCGGGGCAAGAGGGTGCCTATTGGCTGGACTGGGGGCAAATCCTGGAAAAGGCAACGGATGCTGTGCAAAGAGGTGCCACGGAAATTTGTATGCAGGGGGGACTCAACCCAGAGGCTAAAATCAATGGTGCCTTTTTGCCCTATTACCTGCGGTTAGTAGAGACGATTAAGGACGAATTTCCTCAGCTGCATCTGCACGCTTTCTCCCCGCAGGAAGTGCAGTTTATTGCTGAACAAGACGGACTTAGCTATGCCGAAGTGATTGCGGCACTGCGGGATGCTGGTGTAGGCTCAATGCCGGGAACAGCAGCGGAAGTCTTAGATGATGAGGTTCGGCGTATCCTTTGTCCGGAAAAGACGAACACAGCAACTTGGCTAGAGATTGTAGGAACGGCACATCAACTAGGGATGCCGACTACCAGCACGATGCTATCTGGTCATATTGAGACGCCCCAGCAGCAGATGAGGCATTTGGAGAAATTGCGATCGCTCCAACAAACTGCCCTTACCCTTGGATACTCAGGCTTCATCACCGAATTTATCCTTCTGCCCTTTGTCGGTCAAGAAGCCCCCAAACCGTTACGCCGCCGAGTCGGACGCGATCAACCTGTTCTGGAAGATGCTCTGTTGCTCACAGCGGTGGCTCGGATCTTCCTGGGCAACTGGATTCCCAATCATCAACCCAGCTGGGTGAAACTCGGTCTTGCCGGTGCCACAGAAGCCCTTAGATGGGGCTGTAACGATATTGGCGGCACCTTAATGGAGGAGCATATCACCACAATGGCGGGGGCGCAGGGCGGTACCTGCATGGAAGTGGAAACATTGCAGGGCGCTATCAATTCCATAGGGCGTCCTTACCAGCAACGAGATACACTCTACCAACCACTGTCTTCTGTCACCCGATCAAGTGCAATGCCGCAATTTGTAAGCTAGTATCTGGCAACGCCAAACTCAAGTGACACCCATGCTTAAGAAAAAGAAACCGTTCCTGCTACTAACTTTGGGGGCGGCTGTCTTACTCATTGGCGGTGGAGTAACCGCTTACTTGCTGCTGGGGCAGCCCAATCCTTTCCTGAGAGATGCCCCAGTGGGTTCCCAGTTGGTTCCTCAAGATGCCCTGCTAACAGCATCAATATCCACAGATTCAGAACAATGGCAGCAGTTGCAAAAGTATGGGACGCCTGAAACCAGAGCAGTTCTAGACGAACAGCTGACCCAAATGCGGGACGCTGTCCTCACAGCAAATGGCTACAACTATGAGCAAGATATCAAGCCGTGGTTGGGCAAAACGGCAATGATTGCCTATTTTGCTTCTGGGGCACCGGCGGCAGCAACAGGGAGATCATACCTTCCAGACCTCATTGTGCTGCCGATTGAGAACGCAACTCAGGCAAAGCAGCTGTTAGAAAAAGCGAAGTCCCAGAAAGCGACACACTTTTTTGAACGAACCTACAAGGGCGTTCAGATTCGAGAAACTCAAAAAAGCAACTCCCAGAATTATTCAGCCGCCGTGCTGGGGCGTTTCTTTGTCGTTACTAACAATCCCAAAACAACCGATCGCGTGATTGATACCTACAAAGGGGCTGCCTCGGTTGCCGCGACGCCGGGGTACACAGAGAAACTGAGTCAAATTAATGTCTCAAAGCCCTTCGCTCAGTTGTATTTGAACGTGCCAGTTTTCTCGGCAGCAGCAGCAGCGAACTCAACGCAATCGCTTTCTCCTGATAAACTCGCGGCTGGACAACAACGCCAGGGAGTTGCGGCGACGGTAACCTTAGAACCAGAGGGGATGCGTTTTCAGGGAATTTCTTGGTTGAAGCCCAAGAGTACTCAAACGTATGAGGTGGAGAACACGACCAGCCGTTTGTCGAGACGCCTACCAGCCGATACACTGTTGATGCTCTCTGGGGGTAATTTAGCACGGTTGTGGCAGGATTATGCCCAAGGAGCCGAGTCAAATCCGCTGAACCCGATTCCCCCAGCCAATCTTAGTGACGGGTTGAAGGCGACTTTAGGCTTGGATTTTGAGGAGGATTTACTGCCGTGGATGGGAAGTGAGTTTTCCCTTGCTCTAATCCCGGCGTCTTTGCAGGCTCCCACACTTCCGGGAAACCAGCAGCCTACGCAATTAGGGGCTGGTGTAGTGTTGATGGTACAGGCAAGCGATCGCTCTCTTGCAGAGAAATCCCTCCAGCAGCTTGATGAAGTGATGGCGACTCGCTATCGGTTCCAGGTGGAAAAAACTGAGCTAGGGGGTCAACCCGTTATCAGCTGGACATCCCCACTAGGGGGAGTAAGCGCCACCCACGGCTGGTTAGAGGGCAACGTTGTCTTCTTGACGCTGGGGGCACCGATTGCTGGTGCGATCGTTCCCCAACCGAAAGCAACACTAATCCAAACCCCATTATTCCAACAAGCCGTACCCACTAAGCCCAATCCCAATAATGGTCAGTTTTTCCTGGATGTTGATCGCACGATCAACAGCAGTACTTTGAACCTGGCACAACTTCTTCCTCCAGAGCAGAAACTGCTGGCGAAGGCGATTCGCGCTCTTGGGGTCACGGTGGCAATTAGCGACAAACGCAGTATCCGATTCGACCTCTTCGTTCACCTGAAAACAGTTCTTACTCCCAGCGCCTCTCCGGATACTGAACGCTCTGTAAGTCCCCCAAGCAGCCCTTCTGTACTTCAGACCCCTCAGACACCTCAAAGCAGCCCCTCTGTGCCTCAAACACCCCAGACCCCCCAGATATCTCAGACGCCTCAAAGCAGTCCGTCTGCGCCTCAGACCCCTCAGACTCCTCAGACCCCTATAAGCCCATCACCCTGAATGTTTTTTCGTTAAATCACCTGAAACTCCAGTGAAACTTCTCTTATGGCTACGTTGCCACTAATCTGACTGGGGTTTGGGTGAACTTTAGTGCGAATAGAACCGATAGGATAATATTGACGCTGCAATAATTGAATCTTCAAAAACTGAGAAGAGAGAACGCTTTATGGATCTGGTTGCACTCCAGAACGGATTAGATAATATTTCATTTGCTGTCCTGTTTGTGACGATGTTGACTTACTGGATAGGAGCGGCTTTTCCTGCTATTCCCTATCTGTCAGCTTTGGGAACTACGGGTATAGCGATCGCCAACCTCTGCATTGCTGCTTTACTCGGCGCAAGATGGCTAGAGGCGGGCTACTTCCCCTTGAGTAATCTCTATGAATCCCTCTTTTTCCTGACTTGGGGGATTACTGCCGTTCATCTGATTGCCGAAAACATGAGCCGTAGCCGGTTGGTGGGCGTTGCTACAGCACCAGTGGCAATGCTCATCACTGCCTTTGCTACTGTGTCACTGCCATCAGAAATGCAGCTTTCAGAACCTTTGGTACCTGCTCTCAAATCTAATTGGTTGATGATGCACGTCAGTGTCATGATGCTCAGTTACGCGGCGCTGATGGTGGGAGCGCTGCTAGCGATCGCCTTTTTAGTAGTCACTCGTGGTCAAAACATTGAACTTCGGGGCAGTTCCGTAGGCACAGGTGGATATCGCAGCAAGGATGACGGTGCCACTCGTCCCTACTACCAACTGCAACGAAACGGCGACAACCCGACGCCCCAGCCACAGATCACCTCCGGTAATTCCTCGGTTGTGGCGAGTTTTGCCCAGAACAATGGTGCTGGTAATACAGCGGTTCTTGATTTGCTCACCACCGCAGCGTCATCTGTACCAGAAGTGTCCACAGCACAAACTCTCTCCCCGCAGCGCCTCAGCCTTGCAGACACTCTCGATAACATTAGCTACCGCATCATTGGGCTGGGATTCCCCCTGCTCACAATTGGGATTATTGCTGGTGCTGTTTGGGCGAATGAGGCTTGGGGTTCTTACTGGAGTTGGGACCCGAAAGAAACCTGGGCATTAATTACCTGGCTGGTTTTTGCCGCCTATCTCCATGCCCGTATTACTCGTGGTTGGCAAGGACGCCGACCGGCAATTTTGGCAGCGACAGGATTTATAGTAGTCTGGATTTGCTATCTTGGGGTGAATCTGCTGGGTAAAGGATTACATTCCTACGGCTGGTTCTTCTAAGCGTTCAACGTTGTTTTGGGAGCGAATCTTTAGTAAATCGCGCCTATGGATGCCAGTTGTTGACCCAAACTGACTAATGATTTTTTAAAAACTACAAAGTTAATCGGGGAAAATAGGCGTGAATAATCGATTTGAGCCACTTGCTATTGGTGAAGTTCTGTCCATTGATGAATCTGCTCAAATTTTGATTGGGCACCGCACGTTCAGAGTTGGCGAATTCGCCGAAGCTATCAGGACGCAGCTTGAATATAACTTAAATGGATGGACTGAAGACAAGGATGCCTGGTTTAGCGAAGAGGGTATCCCTTGTGAGGTGTTGAGATTTAGTGCAAATGGCTGGCAAAAAGGCAAGGTGAGAATCAACCTGGAATTTTGTCCGCAGGATTTTGACGATAAGCCTAAAAACTCATCAGCAAGCTCTGAGGACGATTTAGTTCTAGAGGATGAGATAGACCTGGTAGAGTCCAAGAGCAGTTCAGTAAGCTTTGAGGACGAGTTAGCACTAACAGCACTAGCAGACAGCGAGGATGAGCTAGACCTGGTAGAGTCTCCAAGCAGCTACTCAGATGAGTTAGAGCAAGGAACACCAGGAGCCAGCAATGATGAACTGGAGTTAGAAGACCCTAGCGCAATCTATGTCGAGATGGAGCAAGAGGTCATAATAATCCCTAATGACCAATTCGATAGGGTAGAGACGGCAACAAGCCTAGACGATGACTTTGATCTTGGAGAAATCTCCCAAAGTATTGAGCAAGAGCTAGAGCTTGTAGAATCACCGATGGCAATCGATGAGGATTTGCTAGATTTGGGTGAAATGTCTGCTAGTGGAGAAGATGAGTTTGAGTTTGGTGAAATGTCTGCTAGCGGAGAGGATGAGTTTGAGTTTGATGACATTTCCTCGAATGATGAGCTGGAAGATAACGAAGCTGACTCGCTACTTGATGATGTCTGGCAAGACATGAATGAGGCAAGCTGGCAGAACAATCAGTACTGAAGCCGACGCCTCTTCATAGCATAAAGCTGATCGCTCAAGAATGTCTCAACGCACCAGCTGGACGCCTATTCATGCACAGCTACATCAAACGCTGCGGCAACGGCGGCTATTACAGCAGCACCAGCAGGTGTTAGTGGCGGTATCCGGTGGGCAAGATTCCCTGTGCCTGACGAAACTACTGCTAGACTTGCAACCGAAATGGGGATGGAAAATCGCGATCGCACACTGCGATCATCGTTGGCCAGCGGATGTGGGAATTGCTGCTCATGTTCAACAAATTGCTCAAAGCTGGGCACTCCCCTTTTATCTTCAAACAGCTCCTGAAGTAACAAAGAGTGAGGCAGCAGCACGGCAATGGCGCTATCGGGCCCTAATCGAGATTGCCCAAGCACATGGCTACCAAGACGTTGTTACAGGTCACACAAAGAGCGATCGCGCGGAAACTGTCCTATATAACCTGATTCGGGGTGCAGGTGCCGATGGCTTCTCTGCCCTCACCTGGCAACGTCCGTTGGCGAAGGGACTACAGCTAGTGCGTCCACTCCTCGAAGTCACCCGCGCCCAGACGTTCCAGTTCTGCCAGCAGCAGCACCTACCGATTTGGGAAGACGCCTATAATCAAGACCTCAAATATGCCCGTACCCGCATTCGCCAAGAGCTACTGCCCTACTTACAAAACCATTTCAACCCACAAGTTGAGACGGCTTTAGCTCAAACGTCTGAACTCCTCCGGGCAGACGTTGAATATCTCGAAAACGCTGCCCATCAACTGCGGCAGCAAGCAATGGCATCACTTGTAGGGGAGGAACAAGACACCAATTGTCCGCCCCTACGACTAAATCGCCTTGTATTGCGACAGGCACCCCTCGCCCTGCAACGCCGCGTTATCCGGCAGTTTCTCAAGGATGTCCAACAAGCGGCTCCCAGTTTTGAGCAAATCGAAGAAATGACTGCCTTAATTACCGCCCCCAACCGCTCTCGAACATCTTCCTTTCCCACAGGAGCGACAGCGGTTGTCGAAGGTAACTGGATCGTTCTTCGGGTTGAAGGTTTGTGAACTACCCCTAGTTTCGCTTCGCTACACTAGGGGCTTCCAGTGTCAGGGGGGAATGCCCCAGAACAGACTTACGTCCACCCTTTGGTCTTACATCCCCTCCACTGGCAGAGACGGTTGTTCCATCCGTCTTTAGCATTCTGAGGCCTTCCGCTCTAATATTCGTTGCTGCGTTACCATCACGGTCATGATGAGTTCCTCTTCGGAGGGCAAGTCCATTCCCTCACCTCTAAAAGCATTTCATCACAGGAGTGATAGCAATTAGAGCAGATTTTAGAACTGGGAAACCATCTATCAATCTCAACGACGCTACCGCCCTTTTTCTCAAGCTTATAGGCTAAGAAGTTGGTAAACATCCCCCATCCTGCATCAGATATTGCTTTTGCTAGATTATGATTACGATAGCGAGTCTTCGAGCGTCACCATGCCTTTGACATGCAGAGTCTCTACTACGACAACTTGGTTTTCATTGACGAGCTTTCAAGAAAGCTTATGTAGAAAATCCTGACGTGAGTTGCTAACTCGTTCGTAAACCCTAGCGACAACCTTTCTATATTTGTGTCTTGAGTTACTTCCTTTCTGTTTTCTGGCTAGTTTTTGCTGTTTCCGCTTCAGGTTTTTCTCATGCTTGCGGCAGTGCTTGGGGTTGTCAAATTTAGACACCTTAGTGCCATCCCTGACAACAGCAAAATGCTTCAATCCTAAATCAACGCCAACAACATTACCATCAGTTGACACTTGAGGATTGTCGCCATCAAGTTCACTCAAGATAGATGCGTAATACTTCCCTGATGGGTATGAGCTGACTGTTACCGTCTTGATTGTTCCCTCAATGTCTCGGTGAATTTTGGCTTTAACTGCGCCTATTTTTCCTGGCAGCTTGAGTGCGCTATTCTCCACCTTGACATTTTGGGGATATTGGCATTGCGATCGGTAGCAGCAGGTGCATCCTGGTGGGCTCAAACGGGTACGGCAGAAATTCGGGCGGTAATAACCAGCAATCCACCAGCACTA
>CBDTXL010000011.1:0-38923 GCA_965364435.1 uncultured bacterium | reverse complement strand
ATTGCGGGCAGAGTGGTTACCCACCCTGACACCAGCACTTACCTCCGTGAGCTGAATATAGGGAAAATGTCGTTAAGACTGAGATCTTGTACCAAAGAAGCACCGCCCGGAGTTCAAACTCCGGCGTCATAGCTCAAGTCCACGCTTAGTAGACTCGAATCCTTTAAGGGTGAGCGTTTAGTCCTCTTCAGAGGACTTGATTTATGAGCCTGGGGTTTTAACCCTTGGCGGGTGAGTGGGCTGGTGCAAGATCTGAGTAAGATAAACTCCAAGTAAATACAATCACATCGGACTGAGCTATGGAGGATTCCACCCCCGCGATCGCATTTGAACATATTGAGAAACGCTTTGGCTCTCTGAAGGTATTACAAGGCATTAGCGGCTCAATCAACCGGGGGGAAGTCGTCGCGGTGATTGGCTCTTCTGGCTGTGGCAAGAGTACACTACTGCGCTGCTTCAATCGCTTAGAGACCATTAACGCGGGGCATCTCGTTGTTAATGGGATAGACTTGTCGCACCCGAATCTCAGCCAGAACCAATTGCGGAGACTAAGGGCGCAGGTGGGTATGGTGTTTCAGCAGTTCAACCTGTTCCCTCATTTGAGTGTGCTGGAAAACTTAATGTTGGCTCCGCGTCGGGTATTGGGGCGATCGCGCTCTGAGAGTGAGCAGCAGGCTCGATTCTTTCTGGAGAAAGTGGGTTTGGCTCAGAAGGCAGAAGCTTATCCGGAACAGTTGTCTGGGGGACAGAAGCAACGAGTTGCGATCGCTCGGAGTTTGTGCATGAACCCTCAGATCATGCTGTTTGATGAACCGACTAGCGCCCTCGATCCAGAATTGGTTGGGGAAGTGCTACAGGTAATGCAGCAACTAGCCCAAGAGGGGATGACGATGGTGGTAGTCACCCACGAGATGCAGTTTGCCCGTGAGGTAGCCAATCGGGTGTTGTTTATGGATAAAGGTCTTGTGGCAGAGGAAGGTTCAGCGCGAGAGGTTCTGAACTCACCGAAGAGCGATCGCCTGCGTGCTTTTTTGAGCCGCATGAGCTTTGTTAGTAATTAGAGGCGCTAATCCGCTATTCCACCCAAGCTTTTCAGCCATTTGTCTGAGGCACCCTCACCAAGACCCTCTGTATGATTGATTAAGTCTTACATTTGGAAAAGAGTAAGAAATCTTTACAAGATCTTTAAGGTTTCTTCAAGCTTCTTCATGCTTTCTAAACATAACTATACACTTGAAGTAAGAAACTGTAAGGGGACTTAAGGACAATGACATCCATTACTTATGGAAGGAAGCCAGAACTAATGAGACGGATTACTAGCTATCAAGCATTGTGGAGACCACAGGATAACAAAGGTCACTTTTGGTTCACCTATTTTGATGGCGACAGAGAACGGACGATGGATTTAGATGCAGAAAGCTTCAGGACAATGATGAAGGTTCTTGACACCGACAAGCCGATTTTCGCTGACCACACCACATCCGCCGTTGCCGTTCATTCGCAACCGAATGATATCAAGGTAGGGGCATGGGCTTAGCTGAGGAATCTCCTCGAAGTCTTGAATTGTGACCGTCACGCTAATCCGAAGAAACTATTACTAGAACAGGGATTTCAGCCTTTCTAGCAAGAGAACTACTAAACCCAGACGTGTCACCGGTGTTGCAAACCCCAGGGATGAGTTAAGACGGAACTTCGAGAATCGCCCATTAGATTATCCTTAGAGCGTGTTGAAAAAGAACAAGGTCGGTTCCCACCAAACCGGGCTTCTTATCCTGCTAAGCCAACAAGCCCGGTTTTTCAACCCGCGTAAAACTTTTGCAACACGCACTCAGGATAGTGCTAACCCTTTGCCAATGACTTCAGGGAAGTCAGACCTTTTTTCCCAGCATCCCCGTTGACTTCTGACGGCAAAAAAATCGTAGTTGCCAGCCACCTGTTTTCATTCGGTGAAACCGTCCCATTGTAATACAAGTGTACAACTTGTATTACCAATAGGTATATTATTTCAATCGGCTGACATTAGCAACAAACTCCAGCAAACTTTATCAAGTCTTTAAAAATTGCTGGGTAGAGGCTTGCACAAGTATGGAGAGAACGGAGAGTTCGTGAAGTATAGTCTCTTGACGCTGCGCCGTATAAGAGTAGCACTGCCTTTTTTTAGAGGGGTTGGGAGGTGCTACAACGTCTGAAATACCCGACCTTCCGTACTGGAAAAGTCTGTTATTGGAGAAATTGAAGAGAATCCTACAATATATTTAATATTTGATTATATTTCTTTTTGATATCGAAACATAAGTATACACTTAAGGGAGGAGACTAGAGGGGTTATGAAAGGAAGCGAGAAATGCAAATGAAGCGAATTACTAGTTATCAGGCATTATGGAGACCACAGGACAACAAAGGTCACTTTTGGTTCACCTATTTTGATGGCGACAGAGAACGCACTATTGATTTAGATGCAGAAAGCTTCAGAATTCTCCTGGAGATTCTTAACACTGACAAGCCGATTTTCGGTGACCACACGACAGCCTCCGTCGCCGTTCATTCCGAACCGACAGAAGTTAAGGTAGGAGCATGGGCTTAGCCGAACAATCTCCTCAAAAGCTGTGAAGTGTGGACCTCACCTAATTTGAGGAAACTAGGAGCAAAGCAGGGGTTTCAGACTTTCTAGCAAGGAAACCACTAAGGAATCGTTTCCTGGGTGTTGCACAATCCAAGGATGATTGAAGACAGAACGTGGAGAATTTAGTCACTCGATCCTTCCTAGGGTAGTGTAACGCCGTTCCTCCTGCCAGACCATTAATCTGTAATATTAGCGTATCACTTGTATTACCAAATGTGTATGGTATTTTAATCGGCTGAGAACAGCAACAAACTCAAGCGAACTTTATCAAGTCTTTAAAACTTGCTCTTCAGCTTGCATATGAAAGTATCTTTACCCCCCTCAGAGTTTTATACCTGGCGGGGTTACCAGTGTGCCTACGAAGTCTATCCCTCAAGTGAATCGACTGCTGAGGCAGGTATTCCTCTAATGTTGCTGCATCCTATCGGTGTTGGGTTATCGCGCTACTTTTGGCATCGCTTCTGCGGCCAGTGGCGTCAAACCGGACACAGCAATCCGATTTACAACCCGGATTTGCTCGGATGTGGCGAGAGTGAGATGCCGCGTGTTGCTTACAATCCGGGGGATTGGGCTGAGCAGTTGCAATACTTTTTGCAGACAATTGTTAAAAAACCTGTAGTTTTGCTGGTGCAAGGTGCCGAGTTAGCTGTTGCTCTTGCCCTCTTGCAACGGCAAACTGAACCAAATTATCTTCAGGGGCTAGTACTCGCTGGGCCTCCGGCTTGGGCAGTGATGACGGAGGAGACTCCGACCTGGCAGCAAAAACTAACTTGGAATATATTAGACTCTCCTGTGGGTAGTGCCTTTTATCGCTATGCCCGCCGTCCTCAATTTTTACGATCATTTTCAGAGCGCCAACTGTTTGCTGATAACTCAGCAGTTGATGCCCAATGGTTAGAGTCTCTCTTAGGAGGTGCTGTCAATCCCGCAAGTCGCTATGCGGTTTTTTCCTTCCTGGCTGGCTTCTGGCGACAGGATTATGAAAAAGCGATCGCTGCTATCTCTCAACCTACTCTCGTAGTGGTGGGGGAGAAAGCTACGAGCATTAGTCGAACAGGTCAATCGGAGACACCAGAACAACGAAGCCGTGAATACCTTAAGCATTTACCTCAAGGTGTGAGTCGTCAAATCCCTGGGCGGAATGTTTTGCCGTATGAGTCAACTGCTGAATTTGTGGCTGTTGTTGCTGAGTTTGTGAATCAGTTAAAGGATGAATTGACGACGGGAAAAACTACTCACTAAAAACTGATTTTTTGAGCAAATTAGGAGCCTAACCATGTCTGAACAATTCTCTCCAGAAGTGAGCGATCGCATTTGTAAGCACATGAATGAAGACCATGCTAATGCTGTGGCGCTCTATGCCCAAACCTATGGTAATTCTCCGGATACCGAGGCAGCACAAATGGTTTCAATTGATGCTCAGGGTATGAATCTCATGGCACAAATCAAGGGTGCATCTGTACCCGTGCGTATTGAGTTCGATCATGTTCTCAATGATGCCGAAGATGCTCACCACACCTTAATTGCAATGGTTAAACAGGCAAGAAGGATTCCCACCGATTAACTCAAAATCCGTCGCAATGGACAAAACAGAAAAACAAAAGATGCTGGCAGGGGAACTGTATCGTTCTAGCGATCCAGAGTTAGTGGCAGAGCGCCAGAACGCATGTCATCTGACTCGCTTATACAACTCTACGACGGAGCAAGAGATTGAAAGGCGAATGCGCTCCGCGCACGCTACGCGATCGCAAATTCTTTTTGAGTTGTTCAGCGCGGCGGGTCCAACCATTGAGATTGAGCCGCCCTTCTACTGCGACTACGGCTACAACATTCACGCAGGTGACGGCTTATTTATGAACTTTGGCTGTGTGATTTTAGACTGCCATTCAGTTCATTTTGGGGAAAAGGTTCTTTGTGGTCCTTCGGTTCACATTTACACCGCTACTCACCCAACAGACCCGGAAATCCGTCTCTCTGGTTTAGAACTCGCCGCGCCCGTTCAAATTGGCAATAATGTCTGGATTGGGGGGGGTGCGATCATTTGTCCCGGAGTGACTATCGGCGATCACACCACTATCGCCGCCGGAAGTGTGGTGGTTAAAGATATCCCTGCGAGAGTTGTAGCAGCGGGAAATCCCTGCCGGATTATCAAACAGTTATGAAAGCTAGCGGGAGCAGATAGCCTGTTTTATCCAGCTTTTTGCAATTCGGCATAATACCAACAGATAGCGCCTTCTTCTTTACTGCTAAGGAGAATGCCGAGGGCTTCCAGGCTTTCGAGGTGAGATGCGATCGCTTTTTTCTGCCTCTGCGCTCCTTTAAATTGTGCCATCACCTGTTCCACTGTCCACTCGCCGCCTAATGTACGGAGTAAGTCACGAATTGCCGCCAGTTGGTCTTTGGGTTGCTTCGGCCAAGTTTTTTGTTCGGCGGGTGCTGCTACGGTTTCCTCTGGTTCTGTGACTCCCTCTATCACACCCTGTATGGCTGTATCTTGTCCCGTTCCTACCTGATACTCTGGGCGCAGCCAACGAATCAACCCGTTGCGTTCTTCTGCTGCGCGATCGGCATTGAGAGCCACCAACTGCTCTAAAATCTCTTCATCGCTAATATTCTGGCTCCACCCGTAGGCATCAATAACACCGGCATCGAGTTCATCGTGAATTTGTTTGAGGGTGGAAACTAAGGCTTTATCGTTATAAGCTCTATCTGCATCGGTGAAGGGTTGCCCTGCACGTAACTTTTCCAGCAGGTTATACATTCCGGTGATGGTGATATCGGGATGTTGAGCTTGCACTCTTTTGCGATGGGCGTCTAATTTCTCACCTAGTTGACGGATTTTTTGTTTTTGTTCCGGTGTGACGTCGGGGAAAGGGAAGGGGTCAAAGCAAACTGAATTGTTGTAGCGTGGATCGTTGCCAACTCCTAATCTCCCTCCTGTTGCAAGTGCCCAATTAGCATGAATGCGACTAGATAGAATACCAAGAAAATAGGTGTCATCCAGAGCAATTACTACTATCTCACTTTCAGGTATGACATTCCCTGGTAAGAAAGTGAAGAATCTATATTTTGCGGTTCTCGGTGTTGCAATATAATAACTCAGACTCTTGATTGAATCACGAGTTTTAGGCATAGTTTCTGCAAATAGCCACCAGTTATCCTTCCTACTTTTTCTGTTGTTGACATCGCGTTCAGGTTTAACCTCCTCTAAAACTTTTTGAAATGGTCTCTCATACCTCGCCGCCTGTGAGGCTGATAAACCAAAGAAGTCAATTACAAAAAGCTTACGAGAGTTACCAACTAAATCTCTCCCACCATAAAAAGGTTTAATTACATTACCTAGATAGCTCTTACCCCATGACTCCATATCTTTCTGATTAACCAGAAAGCCAGTTCCACCCAGAAACATACCTCGACCCGATAGGAGCTTGTTGCTTTGAAGCTTGGTAGCACTTGCAACATCAGCACCTGCTCGCAAGTTGCTGAAAATTCTGCCCACATTTCGCCACTTTATATCAACCTGCTCTGCCTTATCTTCTGGTGTTTCTCCTTCACCTTCAACAATCACAGTGCCTACTTGAGCCATCATCGATGCTTTTGGAGCATCTAACTCAGCGGCTGTCATCGCAATCCTGACAGCTGCTCCTTCGTCAGTCCAAGGGTGATCAGGAATAGCAAATATCAGTTGGAGCGAATTCTTTTGACTTAGATGAAATTCAATTATCTTTCTCTGCCAGAGCTGACGGATAGTATTGGTTGTAATGAAGCAAAACCTTCTTACTCTTCCTGAGCGCACCAACTCAGCTGCTTTATGCCACCAATACATTACATAGTCAACTGTCTCCGGTACATCTTTATAGACTTGCCGCAAGGTTTCAGCATATCCATCCCCCAACACTTCCCGCATTCTGGCATTGCCAATAAACGGTGGATTAGAAACAATGAACACTCTCTCTTTCTCCCCCCTTACTAAGGGGGGCTGGGGGGGTAGCCACTCCGCAGGACGAGGATTAATGTATCTATAAATCGAAATTTGATCAGTTGGATCTGGCACATCTTCACCCGTTACCGGATGCTTCATCATTCGTCCACCCCAACGAGTACGTGGCTTACCAGTTACAGCGTCAATCGCTGGCTCTTTGCCATCGTAGGCTAAGACAGCATCACGACATTCGATATTGTTGTACGCTCTTAAAACTGGCTCAGTTGGGGGAATATTGCCAAAGCGCTTGAAGTGCCATTGCAGATAACCAATCCAGATTACCAAATCTGCGATCGCCGCCGCCCTCGGATTAATTTCAATCCCCAAAAACTGAGAAGGATTCACCTGCTCAAAATCCAACTCCAGTTGCAGCTTACCCGTAATATCTCCCAACCGTCGCAAAACTTCTGCTTCCAGACTTTTGAGCAAATCCAACGTCACATAGAGGAAGTTACCAGAACCACAAGCAGGGTCGAGAATTTTGATTTCGCGTAATTCCTTGAGAAAATCTTGGATAAGTGCGATCGCTTTTTTCTGTTGAGCAGCAGTTGGCTCTTTATCCTCATTTTCCAGAACCTGCTTCACCTCCGCCTGCACCAAATTCCATCGCTCCCGTATCGGTTCCAAAACTACCGGACGCACCAGCCGTTCCACATAAGAACGCGGCGTATAATGCGCCCCCAACTTACTGCGCTCTTTAGGGTCTAAAGCTCGTTCCAATAACGTACCAAAAATCGCTGGTTCTACCTGTTTCCAATCTCTTTGAGCAGCATCAAGTAAAATCTGTAACTGTTCGGCACTCAGCGCCAACGCCGAAGAATCAGCAAATAATCCACCATTGAATTGCAACAACTTCCCCGAAAAACCAAAAGGCGTCCCTGCATTCATCGCTTGCCACAACGCTTCCACCTCGGATTTAAAGCGTTCTGGTTGGGAAATCCAGCGTTCCTTCAGTGCTTGAGTGAATAAATGCTCTGGCAACAACCCTACATCTTCCGCAAACATCGTAAAGATGCAACGCATCAGGAAACCAGCAACCTCTTGTGGCGATTGCTTGGCTTCCAGCGTCTTTGCCAACTGTGCCAAATCCGCCGCCACCTCTCGCGTCACCCGTGCCGCAATCTTCTCTGGGTTACGCTTGTGCGGTTCAGTGAAAATATCAACAAACAAATCAAACGTATCTTCTTGCCGCAACTCCTCCAAAGGAATTGTGCGCCTCGCCCCATAGCCGCCATAATCCCCACTAAACCCCAGCCACAGATCAAAATGAGAGCCAATATCGCACGTCAACAGAAACGGCACATTTGCCTCTAAGTGCCGCGTGTAGGAGAGTGCTTGCACAAAAGCTTTTTCCATCTCCTTCTTGTAGGTGGCAGTTCCCCGCTTCGCTGTACCTTTGCCAGAGGTTTCGCCTCCCTGCTTCGCCTCAATCAAAAAATGCCCAGCTTTGTAAAAATCCGCAGAACAAGTCGTTATCTTCCCACTAGGATGAGGAATCTTAATATCCTTCTCAAAACAATAGGGGTCACCGGGAATCTTCCCCTTAGCCGGTGGACGTTCAACCCCCAAAGCATCACACAAATCTCGAAAAAATGAATCCTTGTTGGCTCTCTCATGTCCACTAGAGCCTTTCCAGTCATGCAGAAACTTCTCAACCTGCTCTCTATCTACTTCATTCATCTGGCAAACTTCCCGTCCCGGTACTATGTAGTATTCCCAGCCAGCCGTGGCAAATTTGAACAGGTTTTCCCTCTGAATTTAAATCCTTACCGCTAAATTTCTTTACGCTTACCTACTTAATAGCACCACTACGCTCAGGGGGCCAAAATCGTTTGGTTGCCTTACCCATAATGTTTTCTCTCGGAACAAAGCCCCAGTAGTGACTATCGTAGCTATTGTTACGGTTATCACCTAAGACAAAATAAGAATTGGCTGGCACGGTTACAGGACCAAACTGATAATTGGGAGATTCTTCAATATAGTTTTCCTCTAGAGGTTGATTATTGACATAAACTTTGCCTCCTTTAACCTCTACCTTATCTCCCGGTATACCAATCACCCGTTTAATAAATGCATCCTTAAAATTTTGCTGCTTGAGCGCCTCTGTGGGCGAAAACACTACAATATCTCCCCGTTGTGGAGCTTGAGAGCGATAACTCCACTTGTCTATGATCAAGCGGTCATTAATTTGCAAGGTGGGGAGCATGGCTCCAGAGGGAATGTAGCGAGCTTCTGCGATAAACGTTCTAGTAAAGAAGGCAATAAAAAATGAAATTAATATAGGTAAAATAACAGATAAAATAGCAATATTTATTATAGTTTTTTTAGACATTTCTCGCTGAACAGGCGCAGCGATATAACTGTGATAAATCACCAAGGGTGAAAGAATCAATAATAAAATAGAAATTAAAGGAATGATGAATGAAACGCCCCAAACTACTAGTAGTAAAAAGCCGACAATTTTCTTTCCAATATATAAATGCCCAAGCCCAGGGATTATCCTGGATAGGAACACAGCCCGCCAAGGGTCTTTATTTTGTTTTCTTACCCTTTCAAAATTTATAGTATTTGCATTTTTCGCACATTTATAAGCATCAAAACAACTCAAGACTACTATTAATATATTGAGTGTCAAAAAAATTATTAATAACCCTATTATATTAATCTCCGAGCTAATTAATAGACATAGGGTTACAAAATACAATAAAACTTGAATTACAATAAAAATCCATCCTCTAAGGACATTACCTGAATAAATCTGCCCGATTCCAGGCCAAATCATTGATAAATTGACAGCTAGCCAAGGCTCTTTGCCAGAGAGAGATTGAGAGGAACTGTCCTGTAATTGAGACATATTTTTACCTCTACCTACAGCCCCAAATCTACTGCAACCCGATGAGCGCAAGCAAATCCAGAAAACGCTACTGCATTTAACCCTTGCCCTGGAAACGTACTATCCCCGACACAATAAAGCCCCGGAATCGAGGTGCGATTAAACGGCATCCCCAACAATCCCATTAACTTGCGGCTGGGAATTGGTCCATAAGTTCCATCCTCACGTCCCAAAAACCGCCGATGGCTGCGGGCAGTTCCCACCTCCATGTAGTCTAGTCCTGCATCTAAGCCCGGAAAAATCTTCTCCAAACGCTCAATAATCCGCCCTGCTGCTTCTTCCTTCTTCTCTTCATACTCACTCGCAGACAATCCCTGCCAATCCTCAATCCAACTCGGCGTAAACGTATGAATAATGTGATAACCTGCTGGTGCCAAATCCGGGTCAAGCAGGGTGGGAATCGACACAAAAATCGTCCCCTCCGCATCCTCCATCTTGTCCCAATCTTCCAGCAAAATGTGGTGACACTCCTTACCCGGTGGTAAGACGTCCGCCTCTACGCCCAAGTGTAAACTCAAGAAACTCGGTGACTTCTCGTACCGCTTACGCCACTTTTTCTCTGCCGTTGGCATTTCCTCAGCTGGCAATAACTTCTCGAAGGTATCCCAGCGCGTAGCATTAGAAACAATCCGTTTCGCCTGGTAGATTTTCCCATCCGCCAGCTGGACACCTACCGCTTTACCCTTTTGTGTAACAATCTTCGTCACCCTGGCTTTGTACTGAATCTGTCCCCCCGCTTTCTCCAGTCCCTCCACCAGTTTTTTTGCGATTTGCCCCACACCGCCTTTAGGATAATTAATGCCGCCGTAGTGCCGGTCTGAGAAAACCATCCCAGCATTAATCATCGGCGTCTTATCCGCTGGTACCACTGACCAGCAGTAGCACTCCATATCAATAAACTTTAGTAACTGGGGGTCTTTAATATACCGACGAGCAATGTCACCCGCATTCTGAGGCAAGTACTTCACCAAGCCCAAACAAGCCAACGGATGCTGGAAAAATACCCGTGTCAGATACCGGGGTTCTTCCAAGGACAGCAACTCCATCGCGTTCAGGCAGTTAAACACCTTCCAGCACTCGTCATAAAACTTGCGAATCCCCTCCCGTTCCTGAGGGAAGTGAGCTGTCAGTTCTTGCAAAAACTTCTCATAATCTTGATGTACTTTCAGCTCTAAACTAGCAGGGAGGTGATAATGAATCTGCACGGGATCTCGAACGGTTTCCAAGCTGACATTCACCGCATCAAGCGCCTTGGTGAGAAGATTCGTCGTCCCCTCCGTGCCAAAGCCAAAAATCATTGAGGCCCCAACATCAAAGCGATACCCTTCTCGTTCAAAATAACCCGCACTACCACCAGGAATGATGTAGCGTTCCAGGACTAAGACTTTCGCACCCTTTGCCGCTAGCTGGGTTGCTGTTACTAACCCCCCAATGCCAGAGCCAATGACAATCACATCAAATACTGATGTCTCGGAGACGACATTCGATGAATGGCTTAATGATTGAGGTTGGGAAGCAGCAAGCATGGAATCAGCCGTTTTCAAAGAATTACTTAACGGATCTGAGTGTAGCGTTTCTTCCTCGAAGAAGAGCTGATTACTGCTGTCAAAAAAAAGAAAGCGGGGATCAGACTGCAATTGCTTACCGATCCCACCTGCCGATCCTTAATGAGAGGAGAACACTGAAAGCTAATATAGCCTTGTTGAAAATTAATGTCAAGACTAATAAAAGTTATTCTCAATAATTTTTGGGTAATGGGTAATCGGTAATGGGTAATGGGTCATGGGGGAAGAGTTTTGTAGATCGCTTGAAACTGAGGGAAAGCTCCACTCGCAAGAGCGTTAAGGTTGGCTGTTTCCCCACCACAGAAAAAAAGAAAGGATAATTATTACCTGATCATTAGCTGAGTTCAACGTAAGGTAGAAAATCTGGGGAAGAGCGCCCGTTGCGAGAGCTTGTATCCCTCTAGCTGAGCGTTTTCCAGATTCTTACATCGAACTCAGTTATCATTGTTCAGTTAAGCTGTCATCCCCTCTGATGAGCCTCTTATGACTCTCCAACTGCGTGTCTATGTCCCCCCCCATCCACTGATTAAGCACTGGCTAGGCGTCGCCCGTGATGCCTCGACGCCTCCGCCACTGTTCAAGAGCGCGATGACCGAGTTGGGACGCTGGTTGACCTACGAAGCAATTCGCGACTGGTTGCCAACCGAGGAACTCATGGTGCAGACGCCCCTAGCTCCCTGCTCTGCGACGATGGTGAATCCAGATGTGCCGCTGGTGGTAGTGCCAATTCTGCGGGCGGGACTGGCGTTATTAGAAGGTGCCCAGACGTTGCTGCCTTTGGCGTCGGTTTACCATCTTGGGTTGGTGCGGAATGAGGAAACGCTGGAAGCCAGTTGTTACTTGAATAAATTGCCTCATCAGTTCAACCCAGAGACACGAGTAATCATCACCGACCCGATGCTGGCAACCGGCGGGACAATGATGATGGCAATGGCAGAACTGACCAAGCGCGGTGTTGATCCTGCCTTGACGCGGATTCTCAGCGTCGTTGCAGCACCACCGGCATTGCAAAAGCTGGGTTCAGATTATCCTAGCTTGACCATATACGCGGCGATGATTGACGAGGGACTGAACAGTCAGGGGTATATTGTGCCAGGGTTGGGAGATGCGGGCGATCGCATTTTTGGAACGTGACATCTTCCCTACTATGCCCCTAACGGGTACAGCGCTGGCTTCCCAAAATCCCCTTTGGGCATTCCTGGTTTTTCTCTTACGAGGTTTCGCCTCTGACCTAGATGGTAGAGACGCTAGATGTCGCGTATTTACATTTGTCCCCGGTGGTAGGCAGGGGGGTCAGCCAACCGTTAATCTTGAGGAAAGTTGCGTTTTAAAAATCAAGGGTACTAGAGAAAAATGAGTCAGCGCGATGGTTTTACAAGCGGATTCCTCGCTGGAGCGTTAGTGGGCGGATTGGTCGGTGGAGTGATCGGAGCGCTGGTTGCTGCTCAACGCGACAATGACAGTGACGAGGCTGAGCGGTCCTTGCTTGATTCGGCACAATCAGAAGCTAAGGCAATCAAGGGGAGAAGGCGTCAGCTTAAGACACAAGAAAACATTGAAGGTGCTCGTCGCAGCTTGGAGGATAAAATCGCCCAGCTGAATACGGCGATTGACGATGTTCGTCAGCAACTGGGTAGGGTAAATGGAAACGCCACTGACTTAGACCGGGAGCGATCGCTCGATCCTTAAGCCTAGAAACTTATAATACCCCTGTTGCCTTATCTCAGTCTTGTTCACGCGGCTTGGGTAATCCGGAACGGGATGATATCCGTTAAACTGACATAAAGTCTCAAACCGTCATAAAAACTAGCAAGGAAGCTTTTCAATCGATGAATACTGCAACAGAACTGGTGACCAACACTCTCGCCAACTTTCTCACTATCTATTTCTATCTACTAATTGTCAGAATTCTGTTAACGTGGTTTCCCACCGTCGAGTGGATGAACCAGATACAGTCTTTTTTAAGTCCCATCACTGACCCTTACCTAAACATTTTCCGGTCATTCATTCCACCGATCGGAGGTATGGATTTTTCTCCTATCCTAGCGATATTAGTTCTGCAACTCGTGGTTGGATTGCTCCCTGGTGGCAGCATATAGCTCTTAACCGAGTTTCTCAGGATTAAGAGACAATTTGAGGTCTGGGGGACTATTACTGGATCAAGAGCCGGAAAATTAACTTCATCTATTCAGCGGCGGACTTTACCCGTAAAACCAGCCGCTTTGAATTGCTTGAGCTGTAGTGGCGTTGGTTGATTTGCCGGAACAGAAATTCTCAGTTCAAAATCACTGACGCCTGGTGGCACTTCATCGATTGAACCCAAGCGAGTGCGATTCTGCATAACTGGCTCGTTATTGGCATCGTAGATGCGACCAAAAATATCAGCATTGATCACCAGTTTTCCAGACTTGTTCTCGGTTTTGCCAGTAACTAGGAAGCATTTAGCAGCTGTGGCGGTTCCAGGTGTGACCGTTCCTTCTGCCAACTCTGGGGGACATTCATGGTAAGAAATGTCTGACAATTGAATTTGGGTTAACGCCAAAGCAGTGGGGCTAAACACCCAACTGACAACCCAAAAAAGACAAGAAATAGCAACGGTAGCCAACCAACCTCGAAATCGCATAATCTGCACAGCAATTAATGTTAATCGATAACTCCAATCCTCAGCTTACCGCGAATTAGAGAGCAAACCTCCCTTGGTTGTCCTGTTGAACATTTGCAATAATAAGGGACGAAGATTCGTAAATCATTTTTGGATGCCGCCACGGGCGGTGAGCCAGTCTCCTGACTCGACTTACCATGACCCCAGATGAGATTGAAGCCGTCCTGGAAGTAGCCTTTATTCAATGTGAGGATGCTTTATGCTCACTCACTGACCAACAGAAACAAATTTTGCTGCAAGTGGTAGCTGATGCGGTGACTCTTGAATCACTGGGTTCATCGGCAAAGGGTGAGCAAGATGGCGAGAGGGGAAATCCTCTAGACGAACTGACGCGGGAGGAGCGTCAAGCTCTATTGCAGTTTGTCAAAGAACAGGAAGAACGAACTCGTCCCTGGAAAATCAAATTACTGAACGATTGGCTGCACAATCGCGACTCTGGAGCCGTACAATTTATTCGCGATCGCTATGGTCCCCAATGGCTCAACCGGATTAAGCCAGTGCATCTGGCGCAGTATTTTGAAGCCCAAAGATCGGCGGAGGGTTTAAAGCTAAAAATCGGCGATCATATTGAAATCTCCAATGGTCTGTGGGAGTGGGTGCAAGAGAATGGGCCTTGTAGCCGTGAGTGGTTTCCCTGTACCGTCGTTAGGATTGATGAGGCGTCTGATAGCGACTGCGACTATACCAACTGCATCATCCGCTTCGAGAATGGCACAGAATACGAGATGCAAGGTATCTACCAGTGGAACCGCTACAACTGGCGCTGGCCTTCATGACAAAAGCGATTTTAGATTTTGGATTGGAAACTGATGACTACTTCGTCAATAAGCCTAAATGCTGCTGTAAGGATAGGCGCATAATGGTTACTGGCGGCGCTTGTCCTAACCAAATTTCTAAGGCGGCGGCTCCCTGCTGGACGAGCATTTCCAAGCCATCAATTGTAATGGCACCTTGTTCTTTTGCGTGTTGCAGAAACTGAGTGGGGTTGGGGGTATAAATCAGGTCATAAGCGATCGCACCTTTTCGCAGCAATGCAAGCGCTGCTGTATCGACAGGAGACTGCTCAATATTAGGATACATCCCAATCGGGGTCGTATTGACCACCAAGTCGGCCTGAGGCATTAGTTGCGGCAGGTGATCCCACACATGAACCTTTAGAGTTACTGGTAGCGGTGCATTCACCCAACTTTGCTGAAATTGACTTAACCGTTGCATGTCGCGACCAACGATGTGAATTTCAGGGCAACCCAGCTGCGCTAAACCAACGACCACAGCGCGTGCGGCACCCCCATGCCCTAAAATTACTGGTACGGTTTGACTCCAATCCCAGTTGTAAGCTTGCAAGGGTGCGATAAAACCTTCCACATCGGTATTGGTGCCACTCCAACCAGCTTCGGTGCGCCAAACCGTATTCACCGCTCCAGCAACTTTAGCAACTGGTGAGACTTCTGACAACAGGGACATAATTGTCTGCTTGTGGGGAATGGTGACACTGAAGCCTACCAGACCAATAGCATTAAAACCAGCGATCGCTACACTCAAATCTGCTGTTTTCACAGGCAAGGGCAGGTAGACGTAATCAACAGCTGTATGTGAGATCGCGGCATTGTGCATCACCGGCGACAAGGAATGCTCAATTGGATCGCCAATTACGCCCAGTAGTTTAGTTGTACCTGTAATTAGTTGCATTAATGTTTGTTAGTTAGAAATACATCCCCGCTGGGACATCAAAGAATTAACGCAATAGTTATATCAGACTCTTATAGCAGAGTCGGGATATAGCACACTTTGCTCAAGAATCAGTCCAGACAGGCTGGGGAAATGTTCGTAAAATTGAGGAGAGCGCCTGATAGTCGGGCAGCAGCGAGATTAAATAAGCTGGTAGTCAACAGAGAAGCTTCATGAATTTGATTGCTTGTACGAGCTGTGAACAAGAAAATCCCAGTGGAGCGCGTTTTTGTTCTCGCTGTGGTGTCTCTCTGCCAAAACTCAATGCTAGCCCAGCGGGTAGCGGCTTAACGCCTGGAACCCGGTTGCGCGATCGCTATATCGTTCAACATCCACTGGGGCAGGGAGGATTTAGCAGAACCTATCTGGCAGAAGATATGGGACGCTTTAATGAACGGGTTACTCTCAAAGAACTGACGCCAGCTAACCAAGGAACTTACGCCCTCCAGAAAGCTGAGGAATTGTTTCAACGAGAAGCGGCAATCCTGCACAAACTTCAGCATCCCCAGATTCCTCGGTTCTGGGAATTCTTTCGGGACGGAAAACGGCTGTTTTTAGTCCAAGACTACATCGAAGGTAAAACCTATCAGTCTTTATTGGAAGAGCGAATTGCTGAACAACAAAGCTTCAGCGAAGCGGAAATCATCCAGCTGTTGCAGCAACTCCTCCCTGTCTTGAGCTATCTCCACTCTTTAGGTGTCATTCACCGCGATATTTCTCCAGACAACATCATCTGCCGTTCGCCAGACGGAATGCCTGTTTTGATTGACTTGGGTGGTGTCACACAAATTACCCTTGAAGTTGCTGCCACCGTTGGCAGTTCGCAAAATTCTGCCGCCTCCAGTAGCGGGACTCGTCTGGGTAAAATTGGTTACGCTCCCGATGAACAACTGCGTCTCGGAATCGCCGCGCCTCACAGTGATTTGTATGCCTTGGGCGTCACAGCACTTGTCTTAATGACAGGCAAACAACCCCAGCAACTCATCGACTTGGAGACAATGGAGTGGAACTGGCAAGAGCATTTGAGCTTAAGTCCTTTCCTGAGTGAAATCCTCAACCAGATGCTTGCCAGCCAACCCGTGAATCGGTTTCAATCCGCCAATGAAGTTTTGCAACAGCTGGAAACTCGTGGTGCGATCGCTCCAACACAAGTGATTAATGGATTTGGACTCAATGAGGTTCAAGCACCTCATTGGGCCCCTTCCCCGATAAACGATTCTGGTCTTGGGCGTGTATTTGACTCGTCCGTTCCAGTGCCAAAGGAGATTCAGGGTTGGAATTGGGGTGCCTTTTTCCTACCAGGTTTTTGGTCAATTACGAATCAGGTTTGGATTGGACTCATCTCCTGGGCTGACCTATCGCTGATTACCCTCCCACTCACTTTCGGTATGACTTGGCCGATTATGGCAGTGATTTTAGGCGTCAAAGGCAACGAATGGGCTTGGAAAAGCCGCCGTTGGGATAGTATCAAGGATTTCAAACGCCATCAAAGGCTATGGGCGATCGCAGGGTTTCTGATCATGGGAGTTATCTTGATATTATTTTCGTTGATTGTTTTGGCGCTTTTGGCTATGGGCATATCCTTAATGGGAGTGATTAATTCCAGCCTGATTCCTTAGAAGAATTTGGGATGTAAGATTGAGCAATATTGTGACCGAGCTAGAGCGCTACCTGTTTGATCTGCAAGGGTTCTTGGTGGTGGAGGATGCCCTGACGATTGAGGCGATCGCAGCCCTCAATGAGCTTCTCGACAAGCAGATCGCCTTGAGGGATGAGCCAGGAAAGCCGTTCTTTCGCTTTGACAGTTTGCTACCCTGGGGCACACCCGTTCGCTCCCTGATTGACAACCCCCGGATCACCCCCTATCTTGTTGCCCTACTCGGTTCCCAATTTCGCCTGGATCACGACTACGTTCACGTCATCCGCCAAGGCAAAGGTCCGATTGGCAGTAGCCTACACGGCGGCGGGACTCCTTATGATCCCTGCCAATACTACATCTATAAAAATGGACAGATGTACAACGGCTTGACCGCAGTTGCCTACAACCTAACGGACGTGAATCCTAGCGAAGGTGGGTTTGGCTGCATTCCAGGCAGTCATAAGAGCAACCTGCCTTTTCCAGATGAGTGGCGGGATTTGGAGCATCCTCATCCCTGCGTAAACGCGATCGCAGGCAAAGCGGGAACGGCGATCATCTTCACCGAAGCTCTCACCCACGGCACTCTGCCCTGGAAAGGGCAACACGAACGTCGCACTCTGTTCTACAAATATTCTCCTCACCCTTCTGCCTGGGCGCGATACTACTATAATCCTGATGATTATCCAGATCTGACGGAGTCCCAACGCCGTATCTTAAAAACCCCCGGTGTTTATCCTTAGAACCTATCCGAAAAGTCCCTTCAAGATGACTAAGTATCTCTATTCATCTGCGTTTATCTGCGTTTATCTGCGGTTTCAACTCTCTTAAATCTACTTTTCGGATACGCTCTTAGTGTAAGGTGACCCAAAAGCGATGCTGATTGGACACGCGAAAACAGTCCTAACTTCCTTAGGTTACGAGCTTGATTGCCGCCCTGAGGCTTTTGGTTGTTTAAGGGATTCATCGGATTTGCTCTCTCAACCCGATGAACTGCGTCTCCGGATGCAAGAAGATGGTTACCTATACCTCAAGAGCTTTCTAAATTCCCAAGAGGTTTGGCATGCTCGCCAGGAAATTGCGACTCGCTTAGCCGCTGAGGGATGTTTGGAACCTGGTTTTCCTGTTCTGGATTGCATCGCCAAGCCAGAATTGAAAATGAATTTCCGACCCGATTTAGCTAATAAAAGCCCAGCGCTTAAAAAATTGCTTTATTCGGGACGGATGATCGAATTTTTTCAAGTTTTTTTAGGAGGAGATGTCCGACCTTTCGATTACACCTGGCTAAGGGCAGTCGCCCCAGGACGAGGGACTCACCCCCATTGCGATATCGTATACATGGGACGGGGAACTGACAAACTTTACACAGCTTGGACTCCTCTAGGTGATATTTCCTGGGACTTAGGAGGGCTGATGATTTTGGAAAAATCCCATCGCCTAGAAAACATTAAGAACCGCTATGGGCGCATGGATGTAGATAGCTACTGTTCCAACCGGAAGAACTCCCAATTGTTTGCATCTGGTCAAAAATGGTGGGATGGGGCGCTATCCAAAAACCCGGTTTCCTTGCGTAAGAAATACGGAGGACGCTGGCTTTCTGCCGAGTTCCAAGCTGGAGATGTCCTAATCTTTAATATGTTTATCATCCATGCTAGTCTGGATAACCACTCCCCTTCAATTCGACTCTCCTCGGACAGCCGTTATCAGTTAGCGTCAGAACCAGTTGATGAACGGTGGGTAGGAAAAAACCCTATTGGTCACTCTCTCGCTGGTAAGCGGGTTCGGATTTGCTAAAAAAAGCCGCAGGCTTACCCCAACCGTTTCAAGATTTTAGTCTTAGACTCAAAAAGGGTGGGGCAAAAATTTTAGAACAAAATGCAAGCGGCTTTTGGGAAGTACCAATTACGGAAAATTGTTACGTCTTTAGGCAGATACCCAATCCTTCTACATTAGACATCTCCAATAATTAGTCAGAAAGCCTTGTCCTACTTGAGCTAAAGTTTAATTTCTGGAAAGGTCTATTGAGAGCAACGCTGAAGTCTTGGTGAGCGATGAAAACACTATTTACACTTTTTAGCAAAGAACGGAACGAACTTCAGACAGAGATCGATCAGGCGACTAACCCAGAGCAGGTGGTTAAGCTGGTTCAAAGCCGACTCGATAATCTTGAGAGGAGTTACATCGGCGAACTGAGTGTGGCTCAGGTACGTTTGGCTTCTTTTTTTCTGGATACGCTGCGACAGTCCATAGGTACTCTCACTGCTGCCAACGAAACGAAGCTTTCAAAGCCAGAGACGAGGCAGAGCGCTAACCAAGCTACGCGGTTTCCCTCCAACAGCTTAATCCTAAAAGTGCTACAGGGACTCCTCAGCATCAGCATCTTAGGCTCATTGTTCTCGTTGAGTCAAGATGCTCCAGGAGCTTGGATGGCTATTTTGCTGATGTTTGTGCTTGTAGGGTTGGAAGTTGTACTCCAACTCGACAAAGACAAGCAGGAAAACCGTTCAGACTCTCCTCAGTCTGTGGAAGCGCCCCAGGTTGTTGTGCAGGTCGATAGCCAAGTTCTTTTGGATAACCTTGCCGATGCGCTGAACACCATCGATCTTGCAGTCACTTCGGCTGAACAAGTGAAAAAACCGCTCGACTCCATTGGAATAGAAGAGTCACCAGAACTCTTGAATGTTCTTCAGAGGCTGATGGGTGCCTCATTTCTTGAGAATCCCTTGATGGCGATTGAGCTGACTAAGCTTCTTCCACAGATTTTGAGGGAGCAGGGAATTCGATCGCAGATTTATCGACCAGACGATGAGCATAGTGGACGCGAGTATTTTGACTTCGAGCCAAGTATCGATCGCTCCTCCAAAGACTACGTGACGATAACTCCTGCGTTGTTAAAGGGCGATCGCTTGTTGCGACGCGGGCGGGTTATTGAGCCAGCGTACTCTGAGCGTCGAGAGTAAGATGTTCTGTCGTCGCGGCTGTGTTTAGAGCCAAAGTCTTTATGGCAAAAGTGTTTGCCTCACATCTTGCACAGTCATGTTCTCAATTGTCGTTTACCCCCCTAGCCACCCGATGTTTTGGGGGGAACAAGAGGCGGAAATTGGCTTTTCTCAAGAATAAAAGTTTCTCTTTCTATTCCCCCAAGAAGAAATGTTTTTTCTTCTATTCCCCCCTTAATAAGGGGGGTTAGGGGGGTAAAGCAAGATTTAAATTTCTCTTACAAGTAAGGATTAGAAAGTATAAATATGGAAGTTTTAGAAACCATTGGATTCGATCTGGGGCACGGTGAAACCGCCGTAGCTAAGGCGAGGGTGGAGAGCATTGAGCCACCGGAGATGCTTGAGATTAATAATAAGAAGGTTCAAGTCACCGCTATTGGCTGGCATCCCGAACTCGGTTATCTGGTCGGAGAACAAGCTTTAATTCAAGCTGGTGTTACTCAACTCCAAATCTCTTTTAAGGAAAAACCAAATAACGAGCCAAGTTACAGGAAGACAATTCGCAGTTTCCTGGAAACCTACTACCGCCTTTTAAAAGAAAGCAAACAGATTGAAGGTGGGGAAACTAGTCAATTTTACGTGGGGTGCCCTTCAGGATGGTCAGTTAGCGATCGCGAGGAATACCAAAAGCTACTTAAGGAAGCTGGCATTGGGTTACTGAGCGTTGTACCGGAGTCGCGGGCGGCTTTCATGCAAGCGAAGGAAGCCGGGAAGCTTGACTTTGACAAACTCAAATCGGCAGTGCTGATTGTCGATATTGGCTCTTCGACTACGGATTTTACCCTGGTTAAGAGCTTGCACGAGATACCGTTGGATTTTGGGCGTAATGCTTTGGGAGCATCGCTGATTGATAAGGCGATTTTTGCCGGGACTCTCGCCAACCACGAGCAAAAGGCGTTACTGGAAAACGTGTTTGAGGACTATCCGCATCACCAAGCGCGTTGTGAAATTGCTTGTCGCAAAGCCAAGGAAGACTACTTTTCTAACGAACAGCTATATAGCAATTCTCAATCCTTTGCACGCGGCTTTGAGTCGATCAACGAACAGATTTTCTTTATCCCCCAAGTTAACAGACTGCTGATGGAGGAAATCTTGAACCAACCTTTACCTGAACTCGAAGGCAAGAGTTGGATGCAGTGTTTCCGAGAGGCAGTAACTGAGGCAAAGGAAAAGCTCGACCAACAAGGCATTGTGCCAAAAGTTGTGCTGATGACGGGCGGTGCATCGCGCATGAAGTTCACCCGTGAGATTTGTGAGGCGTTCTTCCCCGAACCAGAAACTCAGGTTCGCCCTGACCCGGAACCGGAACGGTGTATTGCACTGGGTCTAGCACGGGTAGGACGATGGGATCTGCGGGCGTCTGCATTTAAAGAAGAACTCAACAAACTGTTCGACTCAAAGAAGCTAAACGAACTCATCGAGAGACATATCCCAGAGTTAATCGAACTGTTGACCAAGCCGCTATCAGAGAGTTTGATTGAAAACGCTGTTAAACCAAGTCTCAAAGACTGGCAAAAGAACAAAATCCGGACTTTAGGCGACCTGGAAAGCTCGATGAAAACGCAGGCAGAAGGGTGGATTAAAAGCGATCGCGCTCAGCAGATAATCAAAAATAAATCCGTCACTTGGTTTAACAGCAAAATCCAACCGGACTTAGCTCAAGAAACCGACCCGATTTGCCGAAAGTTTCAGATACCCAGAAGCAGCTTGAGGTTCGAGGAAGGTATCGACCCTGGTATGGTAAACGCTGACCTGTCGATTGGAGACGCTATCCTAGCCGATACAGTGGCGTTTATCATCAATGTCGTGATTGGTGGGGGTACTATCGGCAGCATCATTGCTCTGATCCTAACCGGGCACTTGACCTGGCCGATTGTACTGATCTATGGTGTCTCGGTGCTTGCTGCGGGAGTGGAGTTAACTCGCAGCAAAGTTCAACAGGCAATCAAGGAAAAGGTGGATATCCCCAGTTGGACTCGTTCTAGTTTTTTGAACGACAGCAAGATCGACGATATCTGCCAGAGGATAAAACCGGAGTTAGAGGAAGTTCTCAGGAAACAACTGACCGAGAATCGGCAGGCTTTTGACGAACTGATTGCGAAAGTTGGGCAAGAGTTGAAGAAAGCACTAAATACTAAAGCGGAAGAGGCAGTGATTCTCATTCAATAGAGGTGCGTAGGGGTGCGATCGCTCGGTTTGTTAATACCTAGTTGCATTCAAACGTATAACTCTCTCTTTCTCTTCCCTCAGCGTCCTCTGTGTCTCTGTGGTTCGTTAAATTCTACTAAGAGCAGCAACTCAGTATAAAATCCGACTATCCAAGACTGACAATCCTATGGTTACGCTGCAACTCAAACAAATTCGCGTTCCACCAGGTCAGCGAGTATTGCTGGAGGATATTAGTTGGCAAGAATTTGAGGCAATTCTCAACGAGTTGGGAGAACACCGTGGGAGTCGAGTCGCCTATAGCCAGGGAACGCTAGAAATTATGGTTCCACTCCCAGAACATGAGAGAGCCAAGGTTATTATCGGAGATTTGGTAAAAATCTTGCTGGACGAACTCGACCTGAATTGGGAGTCTTTGGGTTCAACGACTTTTAAGCGAGAGGACATGACTGTAGGGATTGAACCGGATGATTGCTTCTACATTCAAAACCATCGGCTGATGATTGGCAAAGATAGGATAGACCTAACGGTTGACCCTCCTCCGGATTTAGCCATTGAAATTGATGTCACTTCTAAAACGCAAATCAGCGCGTATCAGGCGTTGAAAGTCCCTGAAATCTGGCGATACGAAAACGGCAAGCTGGAAATTAACCTCCTGCAAACAGAGCAATACGTTAAGTCCCAAACAAGTCCCACATTCCCTAACTTTCCAGTCATTGAGGGGATTTCCCGATTTTTGGAGATGAGTCGCACAATCGGAACAACTCCAGCACTGAGAGCATTCCGCAAGTGGGTGAGAGAACAGATTGGGAAACCTTTATCGCTTATGGCATACAGTGATTTTACAACCTTAACTAAAGTTAGAGAAGCCTTTGGTTTAACTATAGAAGAAACTATCGATTTATTTACTGACATTCCAGAAGCCTTGCCAAGTTCTTATCTCCAGACTACCTTAAATGAGAATGTTTTTTTAGCAACTGCAATCAATACAGAAAAGGCTCGTTCGGAGTTAATTATTGCTCCGGTTTTATTAGAAGTCAGGCGACTCCTTAATTTTCAAATCGGGTTTTTCTCTGGCTCAGAGTTCAATGTTGATTTGCAAGCAGGTTTGAGCGGATATTGTGATTATATTCTGACTGCCTCAAAAGAGTCTTATGAAATCCGGACTCCGGTTGTAACCTTGGTAGAGGCAAAGAATGAAAGTATTAAATCTGGCTTAGGGCAGTGTATTGCCCAAATGGTTGCCGCCCAACTATTTAATCAACGGAATGGAGAGGCGATCGAAAGTATCTATGGAGCTGTAACTACAGGAACGGATTGGAAGTTTCTGAAGTTGATTGATAAAACTGTCTGGATTGATAAGCGAGACTATTTTATCAATGAAGTGAGTCAGATTTTGGGGATTTTAACAATGCCATTTAAAGATTCACAATCAAAGTAAATCTTCCTCAGATAACTGGGCTATTTTCATCAATGCTCTCAACGTTCCAACTTTCAAATCTTGATTGCGGTGAACAGGAATTGACAGGATTTGTTCGACTTCAGGGTTTTCATAGATATGATGACTGCTAGTAATTCTTCGCAAAACCCAACCTTTTTGCTCCACAATCTTGCACAGTCGCTTGCCAGAAATAGATTTCATACAGCAATTTCGACAATTTGATCGGTTGACTCAATTGCATTACGACTGTTGGCAACATCAAGCCAACCTTCAATAGCGTCCTTTAAATTAGCTACTACCTCCTCCATCGTGTCTCCTTCAGTAATGCAACCGGGAAGTGCAGGAACCTCTGCCCAATAGCCACCTTCTTCTGCTGGATGAATGATTGCTCTGATTTTCATACACATATTGAGCTAGTTGTTGAGAATAGGGTAACAGGCCTCAATGTGATAGATGAAGAGGCATTGTTAGGTCGCTTTCGATGATCGCTCCTCCCAAGTTGCAACCAAAAACGCCGCCATTGAACCCGCCAAGTTGACGGCAAGTGCAGCGTGTCGAGCAGAGGGTTTAACAGCTTTCTTCCCTTTACCATGAGCGTCACTCAGCTGATTGCGTAAAGTACCAAGCCCTTGAATCACCGTCTGGCAACCACCGAGAATTTGTTTAAAGATTTCTTCTTGATGTTGCTCAGGAGCCATATTGAGTTGTTTAGCAGTTTCTTTATAGAGTTTAGGTAAATCATCTTTGTTGGTGTAAGAAACACGCGCTTCATCTAAAATGTGTTTACAAACCGACTCGATTAATGTACGTGCCATAGTAATCGCTGCTTCTGGATCTTCATTGCGTCGTTCAAGAGCTTTTTGCCAAGCAATGTGAACGTGTTCAGCATCGAAGTTGACAAGAATAGCAGAAATATCATCATCTGCTGGTTGAGCCGTAATAATGTTTTGCTCTAGAGACGCAACCAATGAACCAAATTCCTCCCATATAAACGCTCTCCGATCTTGATAGGTACTAAATTTGGGTTTAATGAAGCCCCAGAATTTCGAGAGTTCCTCGCAAGTTTTGACAAATTGAGGCAGAAGATCTCTGACTGCGCTATCTCTCAACAACTCTAGGCGGAGTTTACTATACTCTTCGTTGTTAGTGTCACCACCTGTTGCACGGGCAATTAATATGTCTTGAAGTTGCCTTACCTTCTCTAAGCGTGTCGCCATCGTTTCTAAAAGCTAGCTCTAATCTCAGCAGCTTAACCTATACTAACTTAAATTGTCTCATCAACGCCCAAATTACTCAGAGTGGATACCAATTGAAAGCGCTCGCCAAACTCAAACAGACCAATATGCGTGAGCGAAGCTATCGCGCAGCGAATCGCTACGCAACAGCATATCCTGTATATTGCCTCACATCCGGTGGATGAAACCCCAAAACAATTTTGTCTTTGGGAATTCCCGCAGCAACCAGTTCCTGAGTCACGCCATCTTCTGTATCATCTCGCTGCACCCAAATCTTGCCATCGATAATATCAAGATGAACCAGGCATCCATGAACACGCCTTGCCGCATCCCAACCCAGAGTAATCAATAAATAGCTATCGGCTACTTCATCAAAAACTGCCTTACAAATAAGTTCTCCATGAGCGTATGGAATTTTAGTATATGGTTCAAGAACACTCTTGATAGTCTTCCGATAGTTCTCTAGGGTATCCATTGCACAATTACCTCATTTTGAGCTTCAAATACGATTAGGTTCAGATTTTCATCAGCAATTAAGAGTTGACCAACTGGTTCTTCAAAAAGAGAGTTAAACGTTATGTCGCGAACTGCCAGATATAAAGTCCGCTCTGGATCGGTTTTACGCATTACAGCTCGGTAAAGAACAAACTGACCGACTGCATTTTTAAGGTCTTCCATTTCGGAAGCACCCACAAAGCTCTTAATCTCTACAGCAATTTTTCGTTCTTCTCGTTCTGCTGCCAAGAGTTGCCGTGCGCCAAGATCAACATACATATCCTTTTTGCCCCATCGTAGATGAAATGGATCATGGGAGATTGTCCAACCATCTTTGACGAGTGCATTTTTCATCGCATCGTGATAGATGTCTAGGGCAGGCATAGGCAACCTAAGGATAGAGCTTACAGTCTCCTATCCTAAAATTACCTTGGGTTATTGGATGTTGATAGAGATTATGCGATCGCTATTTTGCACAGAAGCGATCGCATGGTTAATTAAGCCTGAGCAAGTACACCTATCCCCCCTGCACCATCCACACCAGCATTCCCAAAATTTGCTCGACTGGAGGAAGTGGGTAATCTGTGAGATCGACTGTTACCGTTCGTCCCTCCAGTTGGAGAAATCTCCAGGCAGTGCCACTGCTGATACTGCCGTAGATCGTAGCAATGGGTTGACCGTTTGCCTCATTAAACTTCTGAACTGCCACCATTTCGGCAATGCACTGCCCAATGCCGATATTCAAATCCGCCTTTTTTGCCTCCACAATCACCACCGCCGGAGCTTCAATCTCCAACTGCTGAGGGGATCGAGTGATCAGGAAATCGCAGACTCCATTGAGTCCAGAGGCGGGTTCGACAGTAAACTCTGCACCTGAGAAGAGGCTAACTTGGCGTTGCAGAATCTTTCGCACCTCAACGAGGACAGGACTGATAATCAATTCAGAGCGTGCCTTTTCGCTACCAGTCGCAATCGCCAGTGGTAAAGTTTCCTCCAAAAAGGCGGCAAGGGTAATACTAGGTGCAATGGGGTTTATCTCTGGCAGAAATCGCTTACCCTCAATGGTGTTCAGACCGAAGGCTTGTTTCACCTTTCGGAGGGTGAACTCACTGTAAGACATCGCAATTCCCCTCTTGTTGTCTATAGCCTCCATGTTCGCTCAATTGTAGAGTTTATGGTTACGTAGAGCAGGGAGCCGCTTACATCATCTCCAGCGCTACCGCTCGCTTGTGGATACCAATTAAAAGCGATCGCAAAAGCTCGACTGAAGGTAATCATGCCCAAGTGCTACGATAAGGGGCAAAAGTAGAAGGCAAGTACCTTTGTGTCTGTCTCCACTCAACCCGATGCACCAAACTCCACGCAGACTCTGGCTGTACCGACCGAGCCAGTTTGGCGCTTTAGCGTTAGTCAGTACCACCAGATGATTCGCTTGGGTATTCTAACCGACGACGATCCAGTGGAATTGCTTGAAGGGTGGATTATTCATAAAATGCCGAAAAATCCACCACATCGCGCCGCCACAAAACTGACTCGAAGTGCCTTGGAAGAGATTGTGCCAGAGGGATGGTATGTCGATGCTCTCCGAACCATTACTCTAGTGGATAGTGAACCAGAGCCAGATGTCGTCGTTGTTCGAGGCAATACTCGCGATTATCTCGATCGCCATCCGGGTTCCCAAGATTTAGCTTTGGTTGTTGAAATTGCAGACTCTACGCTAGAGCGAGACCGATCATCTAAAAAACGGCTCTACGCCCGTGCAGGCATTCCGGTTTATTGGATCGTCAACCTTCCTGAACAAAAACTAGAAGTTTACACAGAACCCATCGATTTAGCTCAAGAACCAACCTATCAGCAGCGCCAAGATTACAGCCTGTCGGATGAAGTTTCTGTTGCCATTGAGGGACGTGAAGTTGGTCGCTTAACTGTGCAAGAGTTGTTACCCTAAACGCAAAGGCTTTCATCGCCGCCTAGATATAGGAGAGCGATCGCAAAAGCTCAAACAGACGTAAGAGGCGATCGCTTAATCTACCTTGAAAACGCTCTACCGCAAGCACTAGAGTTGCCCACGCTGTAATGCTTAGCCTTGAGCGTCGGGAGTACGTCAGGTACAACCCGTCCAACAGCCGCCGCCACTGGTCGCAAGCTGTAAACTAGGTTCACCATGTCTTCTAAGGAAAGCGCCTGACGTGCATCCGACACTGATTGTTCGGGTTCCGGGTGACACTCGATGATTAGTCCATCTGCTCCACAAGCTACAGCGGCTCTTGCCAGGGGTGCCACCAACTCCCGCTTACCGACTGCATGCGAGGGGTCTACAATTACTGGCAAGTGAGTGAGCTGCTTGAGGGCGACTACCGCCCCTAAATCTAGTACATTGCGGGTGTAGTTATCGAAACTGCGGATTCCCCGTTCACATAACACAACCTGAGAGTTACCGTGGCTGAGGATGTATTCTGCTGCCATGACAAACTCCTCAACAGTGGCAGCAAGTCCCCGCTTAAGCAGTATCGGCTTTTCTACCTGACCCAGCGCTTTGAGCAAATCAAAGTTTTGCATATTCCGGCTGCCAACCTGAAGCATATCAGCGTGGGCAACAATGGATTCAATTTGAGCAATGGACATTACTTCAGTCACAACTGGGATGTTGTGACGCTGACGCACATCGGACAAAATTTCTAGTCCTTCCAGTCCTAATCCCTGGAAAGCGTAGGGGGATGTCCGGGGTTTGTAAACGCCACCCCGCAGCGCTTGAACAGGTGCGTGTTGGAGTTCTTGGGCGACTCTCTCCATTTGCGATCGCGTTTCTACGGTACAGGGTCCACCAATAATTACAAGCTCTCTCGCACCGAAGGCGACTTGTTCTGAGAGTCGGACAATTGTCTGGTGGTCACAGTGAGTAGCGAGTGCAAGTGTGGCATTCAACATGGGTAAGTACCTAGGCAAGATATGTGGACAAGAAAAAACCCGGTTCCCCTCAGGTTCCGGGCTGTAGCGAAAAGTTGGCGCGACTTTACCTACCCGGAACTCATTCTGGGCCAAAAGTAAAAGCCGTAAAACCAGCTACTAAGATAGGTTGTCACGCTTTGCTCCTGAGGCTTGTTTGCCCTAATAAAACAAAAGACCGCAGCGTTTGCTCTGCGGTCCACCGGGTCAGTTCCATGAGAAACTGTATTCACCTCCGGTGAACCTCCCTAAACCAAAAATAAAAGTAATAGCTGCTGTTGAACATGGCTCGGCGCTGGAGCGCTCTAGTTGCTTAAATATTTTTAGCTTCCTAACCCTAGCAAGTCTAGTAGGGCTAAGTCAACACCTTGGGTGGTATGATGATACGCCGTGCTGCGATCGCACTTCCTTCTGCGGAATTAGGACGCTCGCCATAGCAAGCGAACCTGCTCCCGCCAAGCTGAGGCATTATTTGCGATCGCAAATAAGGAATGCAGTATCAGGACGATATACCAAAGCCAAGCCAAGGCTTGGCAAGATAGTTTTACCTCAATGTCGGCAGAAGGCTCCCGTTATAATCAGCGCGTACACATCGAGGCGAAGCTGAGTACCGCGCATTGATTTAACGGGAGATGAAAACCGACCAGCTAACAACTGAGCAACAGCGAATCCCTATGAATCTACCCGTGTTTGTATTGGGTAAACCATGCTATGATTTTATCATGCTAATCATCGAAGCCAAGCTCAAAGGAACCGCTACTCAGTACAACAAGTTGGATGAAGCAATCCGTACAGGGCAATTCATTCGCAATACTTGTTTGCGTCACTGGGAAGCCAACATTGGGGTCACTAGAAACGACCTCCAGAAGCTTTGCTCGGTACTAGCTAAGAACAAAGAATTTCCTTGGGCAAGAAAGCTCAACTCTCAAGCTAGGCAGGCTCACGCAGATAGGGCGTGGTCGGCAATTCAGCGTTTTTATGAAAACTGTAGATTGGGTAAGCAAGGGTTAAAAGGATATCCAAAATACAAAAAATTCAGTCGTTCCGTTGAGTACAAAAACAGCGGTTGGAAGTTATCTGCTGATAGAAGGCAGATAACCTTCACTGATGGCTTTGAAATCGGAACGATGGACTTATGGAGTTCTAGGGATTTGGTTTGGTACGTCGCTCCTACCGGAGCGCCCGCTTCGCTAACAGAAAAACAAATTTCTAGAGTTCGCGTAATAAGACGCGCTGATGGTTACTATGCTCAGTTCTTAATTGACTGGAATAGAACAGAAGAACATGAATTACAAGGGAAAATGATAGGAATCGATTTAGGACTCAAAGAGTTCTATACCGCTTCCGATGGGAATACTGTAAACAACCCTCGATATCTACGAAAGTCCGAGCGAAGATTAAAAAGGCTTCAACGTCGGGTTTCTAAGAAACACATCAAGGGCAAGAAACAGTCAAATAGATATCACTCATCACGTCAAGCCTTAGCTAAACAACACCTCAAGGTAAGTAGACAGCGTGAAGACAAAGCTCGGAAAGATGCTTTGGCGCTAGTCAAGTCCAACGATTTGATAGTCTACGAAGACTTGAAGATTCAAAACCTGGTGAAAAATCACCACTTAGCTAAATCCATCAGCGATGCTTCTTGGTATCAATTCACGCAATGGCTTCAATATTTTGCTAAGGTGTACGGTGTTATAGTTATTGCTGTACCACCACACAACACCACTGTTGATTGTTCGTGTTGTGGTGCAAAAGTAAAAAAGACACTTAGCACTAGAACCCATAGATGCAACAAGTGTGGAACAGTACTAGACCGTGACCACAACGCAGCAAAAAACATCTTGGCAAAAGGATTTAAGCTGTTGGCCCAATATCTAAACAGTACGGTAGGGCATACCGAATCTGACCTCAAAAGGGTAAAAGCTCAGGGAGAAACTGACCTCTGGCTCAAGAACGGCAACGCTCTTGTTCTAAGTCGGCTCGAAGAACTGAGAATCAGCAATTGTGCTGAGAATCTCCCGTTATAGTTCGTAGAACTTAACGGGAGAGTATGTCAATCACCAGTTATTTGTACAAACACAGTCCTTTTCCGAGGACCATCTAACTCAAAAAACAAGATTGATTGCCACGTCCCTAGAGCCAATTGACCATCCACAACAGGAACCACTTCACTAGTACTGAGCATCATTGCCATCAAGTGAGAGTGGGCATTCATCGGTTCATCTTCAGGAACATCTCTCAGGTGAAGGTCGTTATGCAGATATCTGTCTGAAGGAGATGCTAACTTTCTCAGATGTACCTTAACATCTTCTAATAATCTTTCTTCATTTTCATTAATTGCTAACGCCGTTGTCGTGTGTCTGGAAAACACTAGCACCTGACCATTTTTTAGCTCAGATACCTGAATAAGTTTCGCGAGTTGAGCAGTAATGTTATAAATTCCGATTCCCTCATCAGTTTCTACTTCAATTACCTCATTGATAATCTGCATTCATTCACCTGCTTAGTTACTCATCAAGTTACTCAAAGAAACTCAAAATCCAAACAGCAGCTACAGTCAAAACAAAAACGCAAGCAAATCCAAACAAAGCAGCACTTTGCCAACTCGAATCGAAGCTAACTATAAAATGGGAGATGACTCCGCCTAAACCTCCAACAAGAATTCCAAGTGCCAACCCTAGAGAAATTGATAAAAAAAGTGTTTCTCTGTTTCTTGAGTCTTGTTTATTATGGCGTCTATTGGACAGTATTGCATCTATTTTAACTTGTTCAAGGCGTTCTTTTTTTCTTGATTTTAGCTCTTGTTCTTGTCTCTCCTTCGTGTAGCAAACTCTGTGAGCATAAATAGTTTCCTTAATCCAGCCATCCAAAAATTGACGATTGACTTGTTTGACTCCTACTTCCAAGTTTTTGTTAAGGTTGAAACCACAATAACAGCAAGAAGCCAAAGAAGGAGCTTCTAATCTCGTCGAGATATTATGTCCACAATTGTGACAAGTTACAGAACTACTGGTATCAAACTCAATTGGCACCTTGCAGGCGGGACAACTTGTTCTTGCTCTTCCTGTCCTGATTTGACTGACCTGGTTATGACAAGAAGCATGGAAAAATTTAACGGAGACTTTATTCTCTGCTCCCCCATATTCTTTGGAAAGTTTAACCGCTTCTGACCGTTTCAGATGTTTGCAACAAACAATGCACTTTACACCAAAAGGATACTGAGTTTTGCAATGGGGACATCGAGAGGCTTGAGAACTCACTGTTTTGCCACATTCAATACACTGCAATAGAGTAGTCATCGTTGATTTCTCCTACTTCACTCCCGATAAAGAAAGCTGTACATGGGGCAGGCGAGATGCCTACCCCACGATAAATTAGTATTTGTGCAAAAGTGAGATGCTCCTGAGCGCTTGCTAAAGTATTTGCCCACCCCGGAAACGCCAGCGAAGAAACAAAATCCGCATGAGTGTATGAGAGGCTACATATATACCCAGCCAGACCAAGCTGTAGTGGATTGCAAACCATGATAGCGACAGATCCTCTTTTGGCACGCTAGGCAAACCCACAACCTTTACGCCACACGCCACAAACACAGCTTCCCAAATCCCAGCAAGCAGTTGCAAAACTCCAGGCCAGTCACGGTCCCAGCGAAACTTCTGAAGATAGTTATAAAGGATGTCCCAGCCGCAACCAAAGAATGCCAAATATCCCAATATCCGGAAATAACCAGCACCGAAATCCGGGCCAATGATACCCAGATAAAAGGGGAAGGTGATTAAAACACCTACTGTTGCAAATAGAAATAACCGGGTTTGCCAGCGACCCAATAAGGTAGGAGTCATGTTGCAATTTTAGATTACAGCAATGGTTTAAGCAGACAGACTGGATAAAAGATCGGGTTCAAAACATACATACGGACAAAAGAGAGCTTCTAAAGCTTATCTTTATGGAAATTGATTGGTAACCCACTTCAACCACTGTGACAGGGAACTCAAGCCGTTTAATCGCTGCATTCCGGGTGCCCTTGCTGCTGCTAAAGAATCTACGGTGCAAAGGGCTGCGTATTGCAACCCCAAGAAGCTATCGACAGCGGCGTAGGGACCACCCAGGGTGATGGCACCAACGGCATACATCCGACACCGTAAACCGCGCATTTCCAGCAATTCAAAATCGTTGCTTACACTCAAACGCCCTAAGTAGTTGAGCGGTAGGTTGTAATGAGTCACTAGGTCATTCAGGAGAGGATTGGCGGTTACATTCGCGTCAAGGCCGGTAGCGTCAATAATAAAGTCGGCTTCTAGACGCATTTGTCCTTTAAATTTCTTCTCTTGGATGTAGGTGATGATTCCGTTTGGTTCGCGCTCGACTCGTTCGACTTCCCCAAACTCTATTTTGTACCAGCCTTGATTGATTCCTTCTTCGACAATGTGTTTCCAATCGCGGCGGTCAGCGGTTGTTGTGCCCCCCCAGTCGGCGATTAAGCGCTGTCGTTGTTGGGGTTCTGCTTTTTCTAGCATCACGCGGAGTTCTCCACCCCAGCAGGCTTTGGGCCAGTTGAAGGGTTGAAATTCGTAGTGGTGTTCGACCCGTCGTTGGGAAGTCCCAAATTTGTTGCCTTGGGGTTTAGGCGATCGCATTAAATGCACTAACCGAATATTCGGGTTTCTAGCCCGCGCTTCATAAACTCGCTGCACAATGCGCGAGGCAACAATTCCTCGACCGCGAATCATGAGTGTACCACCCTGTTGCTCTAAATGTTCGTAAACGTGGTTATGTGGTTCATAGGCATTCACCACCGATTGAAAATCGTTGGTTTTCTCGCGATAGGCTTGCAAATCTGGGAGAAACTTAATTGCCGGATAGCCTGTTGCCAGGTGAACATAGCGGGCAATCAGGAAGGCATGGTCACGGCGTCCGGTGCGAGTCCGGGAATAGGCGATCGCATAACGCCCATCTGTGGTTTTCCGAATCGAACGAACGCTTCCGTAACGAAACATCTGTTCCCAGCCAATCCGCTTTGCTTCCCGATCGAGCGAATCAAACACATTACCAGCGCGAGGCGTGTAGGTTTGGGCAAATGTCGGCTCAGCAAACACCTGCCACAGATAGGCTAACGCTGCTCTCAACTGTCCCCGACCTAAATCGTGCCATGCCTCCCGTATCGCATAGCTAGGCCAGCCCCAGATATTATCAGGACAGGAATCAGAATTAGAACGCAGCCGCTCATGAAGGGGAATTTGGGAACTGAGGCAAAGCTGCTTATAACGGCTATAGGGCTGTGGCTCAATGCCTAAAGCAGCAATTTGACTGCTTTTCACGCCGTAAATTCTTAAGAAATCCACCCAGATAAAGCTCCCCAACCCCGCCCCAACGGTTGCGTAATCCACTTCATCCACCGGCAATCCAGTAGCATGAAGGTCTTGCACAGCAACTTGAGGTGCCTGAAAGGTTGGTGGTGGAAAGTTAGTGGCTTGTAGGGGAACGGAAGCCTGAACCCCTACAGGTGGGGGTGGGGGTTGGCTGGGGTCTGGTAACTGTGTGTCTGGGTTGAAGAAAATCTGCGAATTGCCAGAAGGGGGAGACGCCTGTGTCCTTACGCCGAAGCTGACAGCGACTTGGTAGGGTCCAATTTGGAGCGAATCGCCATTTGCCAGGGATGTGCGGGTGTTCACCCCAACACGGGTACCATTAACAAACGTCCCGTTGCGGCTATTTTGGTCAATTACCACCAAGCCGCTGCTGTCTTCCTCAATCAGGGCATGGAAGCGAGAAACCTCAAGGCTATTGAGTACCATCCGGGATACAGGAAGCCCTTGAATCTGGGCTGGCATCCCATTGAAATCGCGTCCCAGGGCAATAGGGACAGCCAGCATCGGTTCTCGGCGGTCTTCTGTAGCTGGATCGTCCCAACTCAACTGAATTCGCGATCGCCCAGAACTCATGCCACTTTACCTTTAATTTCCTTTAGGCGTCATTAAAATACTTGCCGCGGCCGCCAGGGAGGTGCCACACCACGGACATCCCAAATCCATTCGGTCATAGGCAGAAACTCGAAGGCAATTGGGACACTGCAAACCATAGGATATAACATCTGGGTAGGGCTGATTGACTGCTGCCAAGGGTTGTGGTGGCATCAGAATCGTTGGAGAGATACCTTGGTGAGGCACAGCGAGAGAAACAGCCACGACTTTGAGTTCGACTTGCCCTAAATAAATGGTGCTAGCTTGATTTAAAAATACCTCACCTTGGGTAATTTGCCGCCCATCAACTACTGGGGGATTACTATGACGGAGGTTCCGCAGGGCAAAGCAGTGCTGTTGAGGGTCAAAAAAGATTTCGACATGCAGGCCTGATACCGTGGGGTCACTCAAAACCAAATCGCACCGCATTGGGTCACGTCCAAGCCGTACAGTTCCTGGATAGGTACTATGCTGTTGATCGCGAATGGTTTCTCTTCTGAGATGACCAGCTTCTTGCCACTCTAGAGTGATATGATTCATAGCCCCTGAAATTTGAAGGTTCTAATAAAGACTTCAGGTGATGACCGCTTGGTTCCTGATTGTCAACAACCCACCACTAAAACGCGATCGCACTTCTCCCTCTCCCTCAAACGCGATCGCATCCAGCAGTTACAGCAGCAGATTGAAGTGTGGGAAGGATTGCTGGAGAGGTGGGAGGCAACAATTAGTAAGTGAGCCAGTAGTTGAAATTGAGGCTTAAGACGGTGCTGTTCGTGAGTCTTTGTTGCGAAAGTCAAAAAGATTCTGCTGCCTGTGAAAAGCAATCGCATCCAACAATTACAGGAGCAGATTGAGGTCTGGGAAGCCCTATTAGAAAAGTTGGGAAGCTAGATAGAGTGAACTAACTGCCGACACTTCCTACCTAGTCAAAAGTTTGCCCTGATTCCTTGCTGCCGTAATTACATTGTAGTTGGCAGTAAAGACCTGAATTCCAGGAACCGTTACATAGTCGCCATCATCAGTAATCACTTTCACCGTTCCTGCTTGAGCCATTGCTTCGAGTATGAGTAGATCATAGCCATCAAGGGGTTGAGTCTGGAACCGGGTTAAGGATGCGTTAGTTGTAGTCTCATCCACTGTGATGTCAGTAGATGCAGCAATGGATGTAACCTGATTCCAAGCGGCTTCCACTTCAGCTACAACATTAGACCTTTGTACTGGGTAGTTGTGACGATATTCTTTGGATTTTAGTGTGGCAGAAAAAATTTTTCGTTCCGTCTGTTCAATATTGTGTGCTAACTCTGCTAGTGAAAGACCGCAGTATAGAAGCAAGGCTTGAGCAGAAATAGCTTTTGCCAAATAGGAGGTATAAGCCGTAATCTGATAGGGAGAGGCTGAGGTACTGGCTTTAGTGTAGGTCAACCAGTACCAGACGTTGGTATCAACCAGAAAAATGTCATCCTGCTTTGGAGTGTCAGACTGAACATCAACTACCTCAGCCTGGACTGTGTAGTTAACCGCCATTACAGACTATTGACCTGTTCGCTAACAACTTTATCTACTGCTTGGCGAGTATTCTCATCCGACGAGTAGTACTGCTTCGAGTTCTCAATTACTTGTCTGAGTATTTGCTTGCCAACTCGATTCAGGTTAGACACCTTCAGCAGACGGTTGAGGGTTTCTGGTGGAATGTCTCTCAGCAATTGTCCAATAGCAAAGTTAAAGAAAGGAGAAGCAAAGATATCTACTCCAGCAAAGTCTAGCTCAACCGGACGCTCTGCCAACAGTTCTGGGTGAATGAGGTCGTACACTTTTTGACCGTCTTGAGGTGTCATGCAGTGCTTGCCCACTAGGTCGTGGATGTTGTATTCCATAGTTCAATCCTCGCCTCAGAACAGTGGATTGTCGTCGGGTTCAGAGTCCAGCAAGTCCAATGAGTAATAAGACTCGTCACATTTAAGTGTGATATTGACCAGTGTCCCTCCAAAAAAAGTTTGCCTACCCTGATAAGTTTCTTGAGTTTTGTCAATCATGACATATCCATCATGACTGAAAATCTCAAGTTTACCTTCATTCATCTTTACAAATTGTTTTAGAGAGTCAAGCCCGATGCCTCCTGTGACGCCACCCCGTCTAGTGGTTGTTCCCAACTGGAAAGCCCATTTGAGCGTTTCATCGGCTGGCAAGCTGCTATTTTTGAAATCGCGCACATTACTAGGAATGCCAACCCCGAAGTCAACTACAGTCAGTTTCAGTTCACCCAGGTAGGGGTAGTGCTGCCCACAACTAAAAACGCCAATCTCTGTTTTTCCATGCTCAAAGGCATTTGCGTATATCTCCCAAACGGTTCCTACGATTGCGCTTCTTAAGTATGGATCGATGTTAACCCAACCTCGCCCCAGCCATTGTTCCGTCAAATAGTAAACTAAAGCATCGCTGTTTTGGTATTGGTCTTCTCGATAGGGGACAGAGTTACCCTGCCAAGGTTCTACATCATCACCGAAGACATGCATGAATCCATTTTGTTGGAGATTCATTCTGACGTTGCTGTGAAGCGTATGCCAATTGAAGGTAACTTTGCCATGACGAGACTCAATTAGGCGAATTAGCCCGCCTAGAAAGGCGACAGCATTTGGTCGCAAAAACCAGCACTTGGAAAAATCAAAGATTATTTCTGAGCAATTATTGTTGACCTGCTGCCAAAGCTGAAACAAACAGTCAAAGTCGCTTAGCTTATCATTAACGGTAGGAACTTGAAGAACAAGGGACACAGCTCCCCCTTAAACGGTATATCAGGGATAGCAGGCAGTAAGGCTTCTAGTTTACTATTGCCTCTTTATAAAAAGATAACGAGGTCTAATCTACACGAACACCTCTCGATTTGGAAGATAACGCAAAAGTCAGCTTTCAGGAGCTGTTGTCCTTATTCGAGCGCTAAGCTCACCAGCCCGTAGAGCCTTTCACGCTGACCCAGTGCAGCGCTTTCACCATGTCGCATGTGGCGTAGTGTCCGCTGCTTGATGAACCCCCAGCCCCTATCCTCTAGTTCCTATTTTCAAGTTAGTCTAGGAGCGATCGCCCTTTTTTTATCCGAATAATCCTTACATCCAAAATCTAAAATCCAAAATTAGGCAGTTAGATGAACCGATTCAATGCGATGCCAGCTTGTCGGCAATGCGGGTTGTCTCTGGCAAGCGGTATTTTGGAGTGCAGCGTAGCACATACTCAATCGATGTTGTCAGACTGACTCGATGACCACTGGAAACATAAAGGGGCTTGACGCCGGTGCGGGTTCTCAAGACAGCACCAATCACTTCGCCCTTATGCCGCAGTGGTTGCCAGTTGCCTCGTTCCTCTGGCAACTCGTCATGTTTACCAACAAACAAGGATTTGGCAACGCCGATTGTCGGGATGTCTGTAAGTATTCCGAGATGGCAGGCAAGACCAAACCGGCGAGGATGAGCGATGCCCTGACCATCACACAATATTAGGTTAGGGGTTGTGCTGATCTTCTCTAGGGCGTCTAGCACAGCTGGGACTTCCCGGAAGGAGAGAAATCCAGGAACATAGGGAAAAGTCGTAGGGCGTCGTGCGATCGCCTTCTCCCGTAATTGCAAATCTGGAAAACTTAACACAGCAACCGCTGCCCTTGAGACTGCACCGTCCTCCTCAAAGCCAACATCGACACCGGCAACATACTGTACCAGTCCTAGTTGGTCGGAGGTAATTACTTCGCCTCTAAGCTCTTCCTGGATAGCGATCGCTTCCTCTATTGTGAGAGGCCAAGGGTGACGTGGATGAATTTTCATCAATATAATTTACAACAGTAGCTGAAAAAAATTCCCATAATTTCCCCGTTCGTCAAATTACCTAACTACCAGCGATGAAAGATTTTATTAGGAAAGCTTTATATGTTGTAGGCATGATTTTAGTTTCTCCTCTCCTGATTCCTTTTTATCTAACAACTGAAAAGGAAGTCATCCTAACAGATGTCAGGCGCTGGATACAAATATTTAGTTGGACAGGTAAATCAGACCTGGGTAATTTACTATCTTTACTTGACCGACAGAAAGAATTTAGAAATTTATACTATCACCGATTATTTAAAGGAAACTTTCTAGGAAGAATTTTAATGTACTTCCTGAAGTTTTTTTATAAACAATGTCCCTATCTTTTCCTTGATACATCTTGCAACATTGGAGCTGGGCTTTTTATTCAGCATGGCTTCAGCACTATAATTATGGCAGATATGGGGGAAAATTGCTGGATTAATCAACAGGTGACAATTGGTTATAAAGATAAAAACAGTCGTCCTACACTTGGTAATAAGGTGAGAATAACCGCCGGGGCTAAGGTAATTGGTGACGTTAAGATTGGCGATAATGTTACTGTAGGGGCAAACGCCGTTGTCGTTAAGAATGTCCCGGATAATTGTGTAGTTGTCGGAGTCCCTGCTTACATTGTGAAAAAAAACGGTGTGAAAGTGAAAGAAGAATTAGTTTAAGTGACCGATTTCTTTTACTACTTCATCCTTCACAGTTCATCAGATTCCCAGGCGCTGGCGGAGGATAAATTCTGCGATCGCTAAATCC